>CAZXNY010000004.1:0-26807 GCA_964642205.1 uncultured Caulobacteraceae bacterium | reverse complement strand
TCCTGGAGCGCATCCACACAGCGCCGCCATCTTCCGCTGCGCCCCGCGCGCGCGAGCCCGGCGATCCGGGCGCTTTGGCCCGAGCGCGCGCGGCGCTCCTGCTTGCGCGATATGACCCGGATGCGATCGCCTGGCGCACGCCGATCCCCGGCGTGCGCACGATCCGTTTGCCGGCGCCGGGCGCACGCCTCATCCGGCTGCGGGGAGGTGACGTTCTGCCCTCGCATGGGCATGTCGGCGAAGAGCGCACGCTGGTGCTGCACGGCGCGTTTGAAGACGAGCACGGACAGTACGAGCCCGGCGACATGGCGTTTTGCACGGACGCTCATGTGCACGCGCCGCGCGCGCTGACCGGGTCAGACTGCATCTGCTTGATCGTCTCGACGGGAGAGATGCGGTTCCGCGGCTTGATCGAGCGCGCCGCGTATCGTTTCCTGTGGCCGCGCGACGAGACTAGGGCTTACTGAGCGCCACCTGCACAACGTCCGTCCGGCCGGTACGAAATCCGGCTTCGCAATATGCAAGATAAAACAGCCAAAGACGCCGGAACGGCTCATCGAATCCAAGCGGACGGATATCTTCCCAGCGTTCGCTGAAACGGCGCGCCCAAACGGCCAGGGTCTTTGCGTAGTCGCCGCCAAACGCGTCCACAGCTTCCCACGTGAGACCGGCGCCGGCAGCCATTGTGCGCAACCGCTCCGAGCTCGGCAGCATACCGCCCGGGAACACGTAACGCTGAATGAAGTCCACGCGCCGGCGATAGGACGCGAACAGATCGTCGCGAATGGTGATGACCTGTAGGGCGGCCTTGCCGCCTGGCTTCAGCAACGACGCAATCTTGCTGAAGTAGGCCGGCCAATATTGCTCACCAACGGCTTCGAACATCTCGATCGATGCGATCTTGTCGTATTGTCCTTGGACATCGCGATAATCGAGCAGTTTGAGGTCAACGCGGCCGGCGAGACCCGCCTTTGCGATGCGCGCCTTGGCGTATGCAAGCTGTTCGGTGCTGAGCGTAAGCCCCGTGACATGCGCACCGTACTCGCCTGCCGCGATCTCGGCAAAGCCGCCCCAACCGCAGCCAATCTCGAGCACGCATTCACCAGGCTTGAGGTCAAGATGCCGTGCCAACGCGTGGTACTTCGCGCGCTGCGCCGCGGCGAGATCATCGACGCCCGGCGCGTAGCGCGCCGCCGAATAGGTCATCGTCGGATCGAGCCAAGCGGCGTAGAACGCATTGCCCAGGTCGTAGTGCTCGTGGATGTTGCGCCGTGAGCCCTCACGTGTGTTCGCGCGCGTCAAGTGCCGCAACCAGTGAACGGTCTGCGCGATCGGATTGCCCTTGAAGATGCGGCCAAGGCGCTCTGCATTGTCGGCGAAGAAGCACAGCAGGTCCGCAAGATGAAGCGTATCCCACTCACCGGCGACGAACGAGTCTGCAAAGCCGATGTCGCCGTCCTTGATCACACGCCTGGCGAACTTCTGATCCCGCACTGTCATCTCGACGATTGGACCGGCGCCGTCGCCGAACGTGAGCGCCGAACCGTTGGGCAGATGCATGGTGACCGCGCCGTCACGCAGGTTCAGCAGAATGATCAAGACGGCCTTCATCGCCGCCGAGGTCTCTCGCTGCGATGCAATCACGGCAGGCGTGCCGCGAACCGCGCCCGGCGGCGTAAAGTTGACGCGCGCGTCCATTCTAAGCCTTCACCTCACCCTGCAACGCTGACGGCTCGGCTTCGGCGCACGAAACTGCCGCGCGAGGCGGGGCGGGCTTGCGCCTATAACGCGCACCGCGGAGCCAAAGTTGCAGAGCTTGCCAGTGAATCCCAGCGACGACTTGGAGCGTCATCAGCGGGAGGCGGGCGAACGAGGCCAAGAGCGCGCGATCGGTGAGCGCGACCTTGGTCCCGGCCAACGTCGCCAAATGCGTGCGGCGCCCGGCGACGACGTTTTCGATCGCGAGCGCAAACCGGTCACCGGGCGCGCGCAAACGAAACGTGTAGCGGCCGTCGACATCGAAGAATGGCGAGACATGCAGCCGCTTCTTGGCGGTGTGGTCGGCGCCGTCTCCAACGGCGGCGGCATAGGCGTGGGTTTCGCCGAACGTGTTGTTGACCTCGTAGATCACGCCGCGCAGCTGCCCATCCGGCCCGTAGCCAAAGAAGATGGAAAGCGGGTTGAACACGTAGCCAAGCACGCGTGGAAACGTCAGGAGCCTGATCGCGCCGCCGTCCAGCTCCACGCCCGCAGCGGCAAGCGCATCTTCAGCCCAGCGCCGGAGCGGCGCGCCCGAGCGATCTCCGTGGTCCCGATCATAGAACGCGAAAACGCCCGGACGGTTGTACGACAGAAGGCGTAGCTCAGCCGCCGTCTCTGCAACGCGATCGATATCCAGGAAGACTTGGAAGATGCGCTGTTCGAACCGGCGCTCAAACGGCACGAAGCGCACGTGGATGGTGCGGTTGTCGTAGGCCCAGCTCATGCGGCCGCCTCAAACCGCGCGGACGCCGAGATTTCCCAGGGTGCGTGGCCGCCGAGCGCGCGCGCGACCGCGAGGCCAGACGCAAGCCCGTCCTCGTGAAAGCCGTAGCCAAGCCAAGCGCCAGCGAACCAGAAGCCGTCGCGTCCTTGCAGGCCGCGCACAATGTTCTGTGCACGCAGCGCCGCCGCGTCGAATTGCGGATGGTCGTATGTCAGGCGCGCGAACGTCTTTTCCGGGGCTGGCAGCGCGGCTGGGTTGAGCGTCACGAAGAGCGGGCGCGCTTGATCGATGTGCTGGAGCTTGTTCATCCAGTACGTGACGCAGACGCGCTCATCATCGGACTTGAGGTAGTTCCACGAAGCCCAGGCAGCAGCGCGGCGCGGCATCAGCGCCGTATCGCGGTGAAGATAGGCCGTGTTCGGCGCTGTGCGCATGTCCAGCAGGGCGGCGCGCGCGGCCGGCGCTTCGCTGGCGAGAATCGCCGCCGCTTCACCAGCGTGACAGGCAAACACGACGTGATCGAATGTGCCTGCGTTGCCGTTCGCCGCTTCGAGCGAGATCCCTTCCGCCGTTCGGTGTGCAGCCACGATCGGGGCGCCGGCGCGAGCGCGTTTTCCCAACTGGGACTTAAGCGCAGCGACGTAGGTCTGGCTGCCGCCCGCAACGGTGCGCCATTTCGGCCGCTTCGCGTGGAGAAGGCGGTGATTGTCGCAGAACCGGAGAAACGTCTCGGCCGGATAGCGCAGCATATCGCGCTCAGGCGTCGACCAGATCGCAGCGCCCATGGGCAATAGGTAGTTACGGAGGAACCCGTCGCCAAGCTTGAGCCGCGCGACGTACTGCTCAAGCGTCGCGGCCGTGACAGCGCGCTCCTGAAGGTCCGCGCGTGCTTGCGCGCTGAAGCGGACGATGTCGCCAAGCATGCAAAGGAAGGCCGGGCTCGCCAGATTGCGCTTCCACGCGAAGACGCCGCCAAGCCCGTTTGAGGACCATTCGCGCCCCGCGCCAGCGCTGACGGAAAAGCTCATATCGGAAGCGACCGTCTCGACGCCTAGGTGATCGAAGAGCGCGCAGAGATTTGGGTAGGTGCGGGTGTTGAACACCATGAACCCGGTATCGACCGGGATGCGGGCGCCGTCGTAGTCCACCGTCAGCGTGTTGGCGTGCCCGCCGAGGCGCGGCTCCTTTTCGAACAGCGTGACGTCGTGCGCGTCTTTCAGCGCGTAGGCGGCGGAGAGGCCCGAAATCCCGGCGCCGATGATGGCGATGCGCATGAAGGCTTCCCCTTAGGCGGCGGCTTTGACGTGTTCGAACGCGGCCAGCGCGCGGGCGCGCGCCGCCCCATGATCAACGATCGGCGCGGGATAGGTTTCCCCGATGCGGACTCCCGCATCCACAAGGGCTGCCGCGGGCGCCTCGGCGGGAGCGTGGATGTGCGCGTTCGGCAGACGTGCGAGTTCAGGGACCCAACGGCGAACGTATGCGCCGTCAGGATCGAACCTCTCGCTCTGTGTTGTGGGGTTGAAGATGCGAAAATAGGGCGAAGCATCCGCGCCCGAACCAGCGACCCACTGCCAGGACGCGGCGTTGTTGGCGAGGTCCGCATCGACCAGCGTGTCCCAGAACCAATCTTGGCCGCGCCGCCAATCGATCAGCAGGTGCTTGATCAGGAACGACGCCGCCACCATGCGCACCCGGTTATGCATGGCGCCGGTGCGCCAGAGCTCGCGCATGCCGGCATCGACGAGCGGATAGCCAGTGCGTCCGCGGCTCCACGCCGTGAAGGCGTTGTCGTCATCGCGCCAAGGGAAGTGATCGAAGTGCTCGCGCCAGGCCTTCATGGGCAGCTCCGGCGAATTGAAGAGGAGGTGGGTCGAGAACTCGCGCCAACCGAGTTCGCTTAGAAATTTCTCCGCGCCGGCGTGTGCTTCTGCGGCGGCCCAAACTTGCACCGGCGAAACCTCACCCCAATGCAGATGCGGCGAGAGACCGGACGCGCCATCACGCGCAGGAAAGTCGCGATCGTTTGCGTAGTCGCTGAGCCGCTTGGAGACGAAGCGCTTCAACGCGGCGCGCGCGCCAGCCTCGCCGGGTGTCCAACGCCCTGCAAATCCACGCGCCCAATTCGGGCGGCGCGGGGTGAGCGACCAATCATCGAGGCGCTCGCTGGCCACGTTCGGCCCAGCCACCTTTGGCGGCGCGCGCATAGGTGTGCGCGGACAACCCATCTGGCGCAGCGCGCGCCAAAACGGCGTGAACACTTTGAAGGGCCCGTCCTGCAGCGTGCGGACTTCCCACGGTTCTCGCAGAAGCGCGCCATTGAAGCTGTGGACAAGGACGCCGCCCGTCGTGAGCTTGGTCTTGAGCGTCGCGTCCCGTGCAATCGCGTAGGGCTCATAGCAGCGGTTCCAGTAGACTTCGGCTGCACCCGTTTCGCGCACGAGGTCGGTGAGCACCTTCCCGGCAAGGCCAGTGCGGAGCGTCAGGCGCCCGCCGCGGTCCGCGACGGCCCCTGAGAGCGCACTGAGGCTGTGATGGAGCCACCAGCGCGACGCGCCGCCCAGGGCCCACCTGCCGGGGGTCTCGTCGTCCAGAACGTACAGGAGGATGAGTGGCCGCCCGCTGCTCGCTGCGGCCGCAAGGGCTGGATTGTCCGACAGCCGCAAATCCTGGCGAAACCAGACCAGGGCAGGGGCGGTGGAACTCTCCATCGGGGCTCTTTACGGGCGCCGGAGCGGCCCGGATCACGCGCGCGCTTGTGCGCTGCGCGGGCGCGCCGCTATCACCCCGCCATGAGTCTCATCGTAGTCACGGGCGGCGCCGGGTTTATCGGCTCTAACATCGTTGCGCGTCTCGCGGCGCGCGCGGACGCCGAGGTGGCGGTGTGCGACTTCCTGGGTGACGCCGCGGACGCCAAGTGGCGCAATCTGGCGAAGCATCCGGTGGCCGATTTCATCGCGCCAGATTTGCTGGCGGGCTACCTCGCGGATCATGCGGGCGAGGTTGCCGCCGTCGTGCATATGGGCGCGATTTCCGCAACGACCGAGACGGACGTCGATCTAATCGTGCGGACCAACATCACCTTGTCCCGGATGATCTGGGATTGGTGCGCCGCGGCGAAGAAACCTCTGATCTACGCGTCGTCGGCGGCGACGTATGGCGATGGCGCGCTGGGGTTCACGGACGACAATTCGTTCGCCGCGCAAAGCGCGCTCCGGCCGCTCAACGCCTATGGCTGGTCCAAGCAGATGTTCGACCTTTACGCTCTGCGCGCAGCCGCAAAGGGACACGCACCGCCGGTGTGGGCGGGGCTGAAGTTTTTCAACGTGTACGGACCGAACGAACAGCATAAGGGCGGCCAAAAGAGCGTTATCGCCCACATGTATCCGAAGGCGGCCGCGGACGAGCGCGTGCGGCTCTTCAAGTCACACAATCCGAATTACACGGACGGCGGCCAATTGCGGGACTTCATCTACGTGAAGGACTGCGCCGACGTCGTGGAATGGCTGCTCACGAGCGAAAAGCAGGCAGGCGTCGTCAACGTGGGTACAGGGCAGGCGCGCAGCTTCGCCGAACTCGCGGGCGCGCTCTACACCGCCTTGGGAAAGGCGCCGGGGATCGACTACGTCGATACGCCGATCGAAATCCGCGAAAAGTATCAGTACTTCACGCAGGCCGACATGAGCCGCCTGCGGGGCCTTGGTTATGAGCGGCAATTCACGCCGATCGAAGCGGGCGTCGGAGACTACGTGACACGTTATCTCGCGACGGACGATCCGCACGTCTGAGCACCGTTAGAATCGAAAGAGCGGCCGGTTGCCCGGCCGCTCTCCCGTCTCACCTGGTCCTGAGAGCTTAGAACAAGCCCACGAGGTTACCGAGGATGCCGTTTTGGCTCGCGCCCGTGCGGTCACGCTGCTGCAGGCTCTCGCCCGTGAACGTGTAACCGAGCGAAACGCTGACCGAAGTCACGTCCACGTCCGCGTCGTCGAACGATGCGTAGCCGAGACGCGCGCCGATGCTGACCGGCGCGGAAGCGAACTGGTAGGCGCCGCCGACGCCGACTTGCCAGACGTTGTCGTCGTTCACGCCGTTGTCGATGTTGCCGTAGCCGAGGTCGAGCTCGCCGCGGAGGTTTTCGCTATAATAGTGGCGAAGGTGGCCTTGCAGCGCCCACACGTCGACGTCGGTGTCGTCGACAGTCGCGTAGCTGAGCGAACCGCCGACCGTCCACGCATCCGCGTAGTGCTCAGCTTCAACGCCGCCGCCGATCGCGGTGTCGTCGTCAGCGTTGGCCGCGCCGATGAAGCCGCCCACGAGGCCGGCCGCCGTGCGGTGGAAGACGTGCGCCGTGCCAGAGAGCACGTCGTCGCCTTCGTCAACGAAGGTGTAGTCGGCATCGACTTGCGCGCCCCAATTGCCGCTGATCGCCCACGCCGCCGCGCCGGAGATGCCGCCATTGGTCGAGTCGTCGTCACCGAAATTGGTGTCGGTCTGCGCCCAGTCCACGTGACCGAGCACGATCACCGACGTGTCGGTTTCGGCTTGCGCCGCGCCCGCCGTCAGCGCGACGGCCGCAACCGCGGCCGCCAGGATTTTTGCGATACGCATTCTGCGTCCCTTATTTTGCGCGAGGCGCCTGGAGCAAAGGCGCCGGCGTGCGCTGGCGCTGATAAAGGGTGCACAAGCGCCGGACTCAACATGCTGTAACGACACGGTTAATCGTTACGCGTTGCATGTGGCGCGAACGCTACGTTTTCGCGCGTGAGGGGAATTATCCTGAGCGCGCGAGCGCCGCCGCTTCCTCATACCCGAATAGCCGCAGTGCGAGCGCGATGGCTTGGCCGCGCGGGCCGGCGAGTTGAGGGTCGCGCTCAATCGCCAAGCGGGCCTCTTTGTCGGCCTGCATCAGCATTGAATTGTGCGTCTCGGGATCGACGAGGCGGAGCGGGGGCATGCCGCTTTGCTGCACGCCGAGCACATCGCCGGCGCCGCGCATCTTGTAGTCGATCTCGGCGATCACGAACCCATCGTCGTTGCGCCGCAGCGCATCGAGGCGCGTCTTCGCCGTCTCGCCGAGCGGGGGGCGCCACAGCAGCACGCACGAGCCGCGCAGGCCGCCGCGCCCGACGCGGCCGCGGAGCTGGTGGAGTTGGGCGAGGCCAAAGCGCTCGGCTTGCTCAATCACCATGATCGATGCTTCCGGCACATCTACGCCGACTTCGATGACGGTGGTGGCGACGAGCACGAACGCATCGCCGCTGCGGAAGCGCTCCATCGCCGCGTCGCGCGAGGCGGCGCTCATCTTGCCGTGGACGATCTCGACTCCCGCGCCGAACCGCTCGCGGAGCACTTCGTAACGGTCCTGTACGGCGGCGAGATCGACCGCTTCGCTCTGTTCAATCAGCGGACAAACCCAATAGGCGCGCTCGCCGCGTTCACGCGCAGCCGCGATTGCATCGGCGACTTCGTCGGCGCGGTTCTCGGGCATGGCGACGGTGCGTATCGGCTGACGGCCCGGCGGTTTTTCATCGAGGATAGAGATATCCATGTCGCCGTGCACCGCAAGCGCCAGCGTGCGGGGAATCGGCGTCGCGCTCATCGCAAGGAGGTGCGGGTTGAAGCCCTTGGAGACGAGGCGCATGCGATCCGACACGCCGAACCGGTGCTGCTCATCGATCACGATCAGCGCGAGGTCGTGGAACGACACTTCGTCCTGAAACAGCGCGTGCGTGCCGATCACGACTTGGAGCGCGCCTGAGGCAAGGCGCGCCATGATCTCCGCGCGCGCTTTGCCCTTGTCGCGGCCGGTGAGCACTGCGGCGGTGATACCGGCAGTTTCGAGCAAGGGCAGTAGGGTATTCGCGTGCTGGCGCGCGAGAATATCCGTGGGCGCCATCAGCGCGCTTTGGAAACCAGCCTCGACCGCGCGCGCCATCGCGAGCGCTGCGACGAGCGTCTTCCCGGCGCCGACATCGCCTTGCAACAAACGCGACATTGGCGCCGGCGTCGCCATGTCCGCCTCGATCTCCGCGACCGCGCGCGATTGCGCGCCAGTGGGCGCGTAGGGGAGGGACGCCAGAATCTTTGCCTTTAAGCTTCCATCGCCATGCACCGCACGGCCCGGTTCTTCGCGGCGCACAGCGCGCCGCAGCCGCAATGCGCATTGCCGCGCGAACAGCTCATCGTAGGCGAGGCGCGTGCGCGTTGGGCCTTCCGGTTTGATGTCGTCGGGCGACTGCGGCTTGTGCAGCGTGCGCAGTGCGTCTTGGAAGCTTGGCCAGTGATGCGCCGTCACAGTCGTCGCTTCGAGCCACTCGGGCAGTTCTGGAAGTGCATCGAGCGCCGCGTTGATTGCGCGCGCGAGCGTGCGGCCGGGTAAACCCGCGGTGAGCGGATAGACCGGCTCGATCTCCGGCGGCGCTTCGCCTTTCGCGGGATCGACGACGTGATCGGGGTGCAGCATCTGCCGCTCGCCCGTCTTGTCGTAAATCTCGACTTTGCCGCTGACGAGCCGGCGCTGACCGATCGGCCAGAGACGCTGCATCATGTCTGGCTTGGCGCGAAAGTAAGACGCGTGAATGAAACCGGTCTCGTCGCGCAGACGCACTTTGTAAGGCGAGCCGCGGAAAGAGGGCGTGTGCTGATCGACTTCGACATCGATCGTCGCGATCTCACCCGGGCGCGTATCGGCGATGGCGACCTTGTTGCGCCGGTCGATGGCGGTATGTGGCGGCAGGAAAACGAGATCGCGCGCCAGCGCCCCGCCGGCCACCTTCACGATTAGTTCGGCCACGTCCGCACGCACGCCGCGCGGCATGCGCGCGGGCGAAAGGAGCGCGGCGAGAGGGTCGGCGGGCGCGGTCATCTTCGACTCGGCCGAGCCTAGCCGATCACGCGGCTTGGCGCTTCACCAGGCCCGCAACGCCCTCCAGCGCCCCGCGGAGCGCCTTAAGGCGCGGCGCTGCGTCCGGCCAATCGCCTTGCACGACCAGCTTTCCGTCCGGACGCATGCGGAACTCGGCCGCGCGCTTCTGAACGTGCTGCACGAGCGCGATCGGATCGGGAAAACCCGTGTCGCGGAACGTGAGCACGGCGCCTTTCGGGCCCGCGTCGAGCTTGGCGATCGCGGAACGGCGGCAGAGCGCCTTGAGCGCGGCGACCGCGATGAGCTGATCGGCTTCGGCCGGCAGCGGCCCGAACCGATCGATCAATTCGGCCGCGAAGGCCTCGCGCTCTGCGTCGCTGTCGAGATCGGCGAGGCGCCGGTAGAGCGCGAGCCGCACGGTGAGGTCCTGCACGTAATCTTCCGGGATCAGCACCGCTGCGCCGACATTGATCTGCGGCGACCAAGAGCGCTCCGAAACGCCATCCTCGCGGCCTTCCTTGAGCGCAAGCACTGCCTCTTCGAGCATCGATTGATAAAGCTCGACGCCGACTTCGCGGATTTGGCCAGACTGTTCTTCGCCGAGAAGATTGCCGCCGCCGCGCATATCGAGGTCGTGACTCGCGAGCGTAAACCCAGCGCCGAGGTTATCGAGCGACGAAAGAATCTTGAGCCGCTTCTCGGCGCCATCTGTCAGCTTTTGATCGGCGGGCGTCGTCATGTACGCAAAAGCGCGCACCTTGGAGCGTCCGACGCGGCCGCGCAGTTGGTAGAGCTGCGCAAGCCCGAACATGTCGGCGCGGTTGATGACGAGCGTGTTGGCGCGCGGAATATCGAGGCCGCTTTCGACGATGGTCGTCGAGACGAGCACGTCGAACTGGCCATCGTAGAATGCGCTCATGATTTCATCGAGCTGCGTGGGCGTCATCTGCCCGTGCGCGATTTGGAAGCTCACCTCGGGCACGTGCTTGCGCATGAAATCGGCGATCTCTTCGAGATCGGCGATGCGCGGGGTGACGTAGAAGCTTTGGCCGCCGCGATAGCGCTCCTTGAGCAGCGCTTCGCGGACGGTGAGGCCATCGAACGGCGTCACGTAAGTGCGCACGGCCATGCGATCCACTGGCGGCGTCGCGATGATCGACATTTCACGGATGCCGGCGAGCGACATTTGCAGCGTGCGCGGGATCGGGGTGGCC
The DNA here is from genome assembly GCA_964642205.1 of uncultured Caulobacteraceae bacterium. Lineage (GTDB taxonomy): Bacteria > Pseudomonadota > Alphaproteobacteria > Caulobacterales > Aquidulcibacteraceae > JBEVOS01. Next base: position 16,240 of record CAZXNY010000004.1, on the reverse strand, counting down.
GAAAGCGTCAGCACATGCACGTCGGCCTTCAGCTCCTTCAGGCGCTCTTTGTGTTTAACGCCGAAGTGCTGCTCTTCGTCGACGATCAGCAGGCCAAGGTCTTTAAATGCGACGCCCTTGGCGAGCAGCGCGTGGGTGCCGACGACGATCTCGATCGTGCCGTCCTGCATGCCCTTCTTGGTTTCGGTCGCGTCTTTCGAGCTGACGAGGCGCGAAAGTTGGCGGACACGGATCGGAAGACCGCGGAAGCGCTCTTCGAAGGTGCGGAAGTGCTGGCGGCACAAGAGCGTGGTCGGGCACACCACCGCGACTTGCTTGCCCGTCATCGCGACAAGGAAGGCGGCGCGGAGCGCGACTTCGGTTTTGCCAAAGCCCACGTCGCCACAGATGAGGCGGTCCATTGGGCGGCCGGCGGCGAGATCGGACGTGATGTCTTCGATCGCACCAAGCTGATCGTCAGTCTCTTCGTAGGGAAACTTGGCGCAGAACTCGTCCCACAGCCCCTCGGGCGGCGTGACTTCTTCGGCGACACGCGCGGCGCGTTCGGCGGCGATGCGGATGAGTTCTGCCGCCATGTCCCGCAGGCGCTGCTTGGCGCGCGCTTTGCGGCTCTGCCAAGCGACGCCGCCGAGCTTATCGAGCTGTGCTTCGGAATCTTCGGAGCCGTAGCGGCTGACGAGCTCGATGTTTTCGACTGGGAGGTAGAGCTTGTCGCCGCCCGCGTAGACGAGATCCAAGCAATCGTGCGGCGCATCTTGCACGACGAGCGTCTTGAGGCCGTCGTACCGTGCGATGCCGTGCTCTTGGTGGACGACAAGATCGCCAGGGGAGAGCGCGGCGGCTTCCGCTATGATCGCGGAGGCTTTGCGCTTGCGGCGCGGGCGCGCGAGGCGATCGCCCAGCAGATCCTGCTCGGAAACGAACGCCGTCGAATCCGTCTCGAAACCATGCTCGATCGGGAGCACGGCGACGGAGGGACGCGTGACGGGCAGAGCGAGCGCTTCGGGCCAACTCTTAACACGCGCCAGTTCCGGGACGCCGTGATCGGCAAGAACGCCCGCGAGACGTTCGGCGGAGCCATCGCTCCACGCCGCGAACACGACCCGCTTGCCAGCCTTGATGAGCGCTTTCACATGCATCGTGGCTGAATCGAACACGTTGCCATCGGCTGCGGCGCGCTCTGCCGCAAAGTTGCGGCCGACATTCGCGTTGACCGAGAGGCTTGCGCCCGGCGCGCCCTGGAAGTGCGAGAAGCGGCGCACCGGACGGCCAACCAGCAATTCCCGAAGGACAGTTTCTTCCAGGTAGAACGCCTCGGGCGGCGGCGCGCGGAAGGGCATGGCGCCGCGCGGCGTCGGGGCGGTCTTACGCGTCTCGTAATGATCGCGGGCGGCTTCGACGCGTTCCTTGATGGCGTCCTCCGCCAGCGCTTCGAATGCGATCAACGCATCCGGACCGGCATAAGCGAACACGGTCTCCATACGTTCGTAGAAGAATGGCAACCATTGTTCGACGCCTTGGCGGCGGATGCGCGCGCTGACGGCGTCGTAGATCGGATCGCTGACGGCGCCGAAGTTCTGCGCGAATGTTTTACGGAAGCGCGGCACGCTCTCGTCATCGAGAATGATCTCGCTGACGGGCGTGAGCGTCGCTTCTTTCAGGTTGCGCTGCGTGCGCTGCGTTTCCGGATCGAAAGCGCGGATCGATTCAAGCACGTCGCCAAAGAAGTCGAACCGTAGAGGTTCCGCAGCGGCTGGCGGAAAGACGTCGATCAGGCCGCCACGGACGGCGTAGTCGCCCGGCGCCCGCACGACAGAGGCGCGCGCATAGCCATTCGTCTCAAGGTATGTCTCGAGCGATTGCATGCCGATGTGCTGGCTGGCGCGCGCGGAGAAGACAGCGGCGCTGAGGCGGGCGCGCGGCGGCACACGCTGCGCGACGGCTGCGGCGGTCGTGACAACGAGGAGCGTTGGATCGCCGGGTTTGCGGCGCGCGAGCTGTGCAAGCGCCGCGCAACGTTGTGCAGCAATCGATCCGGCAGGAGAAATCCGATCGTAGGGAGGGTTGTCCCAGGCCGGCAGACGCAGCGTTTCAAGGTTGGGCGCAAAGAAGCGCGCGGCGGCTTCGAACACCTGCGCCGTGCCTTCATCGCGCGCAACATACATCGTGACGCCGCCCTTGAGGCGCGCAGCCTCCGCGATTGACGGCGCATCGACGCCATCGGGCGCGCCTTCGACGGCAAGCGGGCCGGTGGTCGTCGCAATCGCGTTGATCGTTGCGGCGGGAAGGAGGAAGGGCGACGTCACGGCGATTTGGTCTCTTCGGAATATTGGAAGGCGCGCAGCGCTTGGAATGTGGGCGTATCAAAATCAGCGGGCGGGTCGGCGCCGAGGATCCAGGCGTAGACGTCCTGATCGGGCGCATCGAGCAGGCGCTCGAAATCATCGAGATCGACGTGACTCATCGCTGCGAGCCGCCGATCGGCGAACGCGCCCATGATCATATCTAGTTCGCGAAAACCACGCCGCCAGGCGCGGATCCGCAATTTCTTGCGCCGCTCTTCGTCCATCGGGAGGGCGGGTCTAGCCGATTTGCGGGGCCGCGAACAACCACGCCGGCCGCTATCGCGGCTAGGCGGCGACGCGATCGATGGCTTCGCCGTAGTTTTCTTGGGATTCCGCGCCCATGAGTACGGCTTTGCCGTTGAGGATCGCCACCGGCACGCCGGTTATTCCGGAGCGCACGGCCGCGACGTGGAGCGTAAGCACCGAGGACCTATCAGCCGGCGTCGCCAAGAGCTCGCGGACCAACGCGGCGTCGAGGCCAGCATCGTCGGCAATCTCTGCGAGCACGCCGGCTTCGCCGATATCGCGCCCCTCGACCCAATACGCCGCGAAGAGTTCATCGATCACCAGTTCGGCGAGTTGCTGGCCCGCCGCCCAATGGATCAGGCGATGCGCGTCGAGTGAGTTCGGCAGGCGCGTTGGCGCAGAGAGATTGAGCGGAACGCCGGCGGCGTCTGCGGCTTGCATCAGCGTTGTGTGGATCGCGGCGAGCTTCTCGGGCTCATACCGGCCTTTGAAATATTCCTTGCGATCGACGCCCTCGGCGGGCGCTTCGGGATTGAGCAGGTAATTCCGCCACTTCACCGAGCAGGCGACGCCGGGGCGCGCCTCAGCCGCGCGTTTCAGCGCTTCCCAGCCGACGTAACACCACGGACAGACAAGATCGGCGAAAAAATCGATCCGCACATTCATGCACGCGCGCTTTCCAGATCGAACAACCGGCGGGCGCGCGCCATGAGGCCCGCGCCGCTCTCACCCGGCTGAAGATCGGCCACGCTCTGCTCGAATACAAGCGGCGCTTGCCCATCGTCCCCCGTCGCGAACGCCGTGCACTCGGCGACGGAGGCGACGCGTTCCGCTGCGCGGCGGCCGCCGCGTGCGTCGGTGAAGGGGAGGGCGAGCACGATCGTGGAATCGTCGAACGCGGCGCCACAGTCGCAATCGCGCACCAAGCGGCTGGCGAGGCTCGCGATTTCCATGAAGCCCTTGCGCCAGATTTTGTCCGGCGGGCGGCGCGCGCCCGGCGCAGGCAGCACATTGAGCGCGACAAGCGCGAGCGGCCGGCCGGTGGCATGGTGATCGTCGGCAAGGCGCGCGAGATGCGCTTCGAAGGCCGCTGGCGTGAAGAGGCCCGAGCGCGCGTCACCCATCACATCGCGAAGCGCGAGGATATCGTGCTCGGCGCTACGGCGTCGCCGTTCACGGCGGATTGCGTCAAACAGCCAGCCGAGCGCGGGCGCGCCTTCCTGATCAGCGCCGGCGACGGACGCGGCTCCGCGCTCCAGGGCGAGGTTGGCGGTGCGCGCATCGCCGGGCGCCGTCACCATCATCGTTGGAAGATTGGCGAGCGTTGCGTTGCGGCGGAGTGCTGCGCAGAGCGAAAGCGCCATCTGCGTATCGGCCGCGCCGTTGAGCACGACAGCGTCGAACGCTTCGTCATGCAGGTGATCGAAGCCGGTGTACGACGTGAAGGCCGCCGTCACCCCGCCATCATGCGCGGCGATCGCGCGTTCAAGCGCGAGGAAGAAGGGCGAGGGCGCGCCGATATAGAGCGCCTTGAGTTTGCGCGCTTCGAGCGGCGCGGGATCTGTGACGCCAAGCTCAGCGGCGGTGAGACGCCGGCGTGCGCGCTCCTCTTCGCCGCAGCCGAGGCGCGCTGCGTGCGCGATCTGGCGTGCAAGAAGTTTCGGCGGCGCGTCGAGCGCGATGGCGCCATCGAAGGGCGCGAGCGCGGAAAGACCGGCAGGCGGCGGCGATGCTTGATCGCGCGCGATCAACACAGCGAGCGGACGCGACGGAAGCTTCAGTGCGGCGTGTGCGAGTTTCACCGCATCTTCTGTGCGCTCGGCCGCAACGATGAGGATGTCTTCGCGCTCCGGCGCGGACGCACCGGAGCCGACAAGCGCCATTGCTTCGCACCCGGCTTTCGCCAGGCGCTCCTGCGCGCGACGTGCACTCGGCACGTCCAAGGCGCGAACTACGATGCGCACCCAGCCTCCGCCTTCCGCTGCGACCGTCCTTGACGCGCGGGCTCCCGGGCTGAGTATCACGCGAGCGTCAATGGAAGAAAAGTTAACGGGAGAAAGAAGATGGCGAGCGGTCCGCTAAAGGGCGTCAAAGTGGTCGAATTCGCGGGCATCGGGCCCGGACCGTTCGCAGCGATGCTGCTTTCCGACATGGGCGCCGACGTGGTGCGCATTGACCGCAAGGGCGGACGTGGCGGCGCACCGGCGGACGTGACGGCCCGCGGGCGGCGCTCGGTGGCGCTCGACCTTAAGGATCCTGCGGACATCGAGGTCGCGCTCGGTCTCATCGGGAAGGCGGACGTTCTGCTTGAAGGGTTCCGGCCAGGCGTCATGGAACGGCTGGGGCTCGGACCGGACGAAGCGCTGAAGCGCAATGCGAAGTTGGTTTACGGGCGCATGACCGGCTGGGGACAAACCGGCCCGCTCGCGCAGGCCGCTGGGCACGACATCAACTACATCTCGATCACCGGCGCGCTGCACGCGATGGGCCGGAAGGGCCAACCGCCCGCGCCGCCGCTTAACCTCGTCGGCGATTTCGGCGGAGGCGCGCTCTACCTGGTCGTCGGCGTTTGCGCCGCTCTCTTCGAGGCGCAGCGGTCGGGCCAGGGGCAGGTGATCGATTGCGCGATGACCGATGGCGCGGCCTCGCTCAGCGCCATGTTCTACGGCATGCGCCACACCGGGATGTGGACCGACGAGCGGGACGCCAACATGCTCGACGGCGGCGCTCATTTTTATGACTCGTACGAAACGAAGGACGGCGGCTTCATTTCGATCGGCTCGATCGAACCGCAGTTCTATGCGCTCCTGCTTGAGAAGGCCGGCCTCAAGGACGATCCGGCGTTCCAAGCCCAAATGGACAAGCGCGCTTGGCCCGCTCTCTCCGATAAGCTTACCGCCGTGTTCAAGACGAAGACACGCGCCGAATGGTGCGCGCTGATGGAAGGCACGGACGTTTGCTTTGGGCCGGTGCTTGGGCTTGGCGAGGCGCCGGAGCATCCGCACAACAAGGCGCGTGAGACGTTCATCACCGTCGGGGGCGTTGTTCAGCCGAATGTGGCGCCGCGGTTCTCGCGGACACCCTCAAAGGTGCAGGGACCGCCGGCAGCAGTCGGCGCCCACACGGACGAAGTGCGCAAGGAATGGGGGGTCTGAGGAGGGCCTGTGCGCTGAATTCGCCGTTCAGACGCGGTTCAAGTGCGCTTTGCTTAAGTCTCCCTCGGATCGAGCGCGTATTCATCGTCCCTCGCTCGCGTGAAGGTCCATCGTTCTGGTTTCGAGAGGGCCAGGACGGACGCGGCGGCCCCGGGCTCACGGGGCCGCCGCACTGTTTTTCAGCCATCGCGCAGCGGTTACAGCCGCAAGTCACTCTCTTGTTGCACCGCAACACGCGGGGGCTAAGACAGCGGCGGAGGCGCGATTATGGTTGAGAAGGTCTTCAAGGACGCTGCGGCGGCGCTCGATGGGCTGCTGTTCGACGGCATGACCGTGATGAGCGGCGGATTTGGGCTCTGCGGCATCCCGGAAAACCTGATCTCGGCGATCCGCGCCAACGGCGTGAAGGGCCTCACCGTCATTTCAAACAATGCCGGCGTCGATGATTTCGGCCTCGGAATCCTCCTGCAGACGCGCCAGATCGCGAAGATGGTTTCTTCCTATGTGGGGGAGAACAAGGAGTTCGAGCGGCAATATCTCTCTGGCGAGCTGCAGCTCGAGTTCAATCCTCAGGGCACGCTGGCCGAGCGCATCCGCGCCGGCGGCGCCGGGATCGCGGGCTTCTATACCAAAACGGGCGTTGGGACGCTCGTAGCGGAAGGCAAAGAGCTCAAAGAGTTTAATGGCGAGACGTTCGTGCTCGAAACGGGGCTTGTTGCCGATCTCTCGATCGTCAAAGCCTGGAAAGGCGATGCGGAAGGCAACCTCATTTACCGCAAGACCGCCCGCAACTTCAACCCGATGATGGCGACGGCCGGCCGCAAGTGCGTGGCGGAAGTTGAGATCCTCGTGCCGGTCGGTGAGCTCGATCCCGATCAGATTCACACCCCGGGCATCTTCGTCGACCGTGTCGTCAAAGGCTCGTTCGAGAAGCGCATCGAACAACGCACCGTGCGCAAGCGGGAGGCCGCGTAATGGCTTGGTCGCGCGATCAGCTGGCGGCGGAAGCGGCCAAAGAGCTTAAGGACGGCTTCTACGTTAACCTCGGCATCGGCATCCCGACGCTCGTTGCTAACCATATCCCGCCGGGGATGGAGGTGACGCTGCAGTCGGAGAACGGCATGCTCGGCATGGGGCCGTTCCCATTCGAGGACGAGATCGACCCGGATCTCATCAACGCCGGCAAACAGACGATCACCGCGCTTCCGAAGAGCGCCTATTTCTCTTCCGCGGACTCCTTCGGGATGATCCGGGGAGGGCACATCGACCTTTCGATCCTGGGCGCCATGGAAGTCAGCGATCGCGGCGACCTCGCGAACTGGATGGTGCCCGGCAAAATGGTGAAGGGCATGGGCGGGGCGATGGACCTCGTTGCAGGCGTGAAACGGGTCGTGGTGGTCATGGAGCACGCAGCCAAGGACGGCTCGCCTAAGCTGCTGAAAAAGTGCGGCCTTCCACTCACCGGCGTGCGCGTCGTGGATAAAGTCATCACGGACCTTGCCGTGTTCGAGATCGACAAGAAGGGCGATGCCCCGATGCGGCTGGTTAAGCTTGCCGAGGGCGTGACGCTCGATGAAGTGAAGGCAAAGACTGAGGCGCCGTTCGTCAGCTGAGGCGGATCGTCTCTCCTGCCTTAACCAAGCCGACCGATGCGCCTAAGTTCTAGCATGAAAACCGTGCTGCTCATCCTGGCGCTGGGCGCCATGCTTATCGCCTCCGTTTGGCAATTGGGGCCGATCTTCAGCACCTACGCGCATGAGATGAGCGTTCACGGCTGGATCGCGCTTGCGGCAGGCACGATCTTGTCGCTCGGGCTCGGAGGCGGGCTGATGGCGTTGAGCTTCTTTTCCGCCCGGCGTGGTTACGACGAACGCGCCGACTATCGCCCAGCCGACGACGAGAACGGTCAGCAAGGTTAAGCCTTCGCTGTTCACGAATGTGAACGCGGCGCGTTTCGCCAAACACCCCCTATTCCGGCGCGGAAGATGCAATGCCCGGCGTGTCACAAACGCGCGAAGCGGGAAAACCTCATGCTGCGTATCGAAACGAGGCGACCAAGGCGGAGGTTTGCGCATGCCGCAGCCACTGCCGTGTTCGCCGCGCTCGCGATGGCGAGCGCATGGACAGGGGAGGCGAGCGCCCAAACCGGTCCACCGCCGGACATGGGGCGCATCATGCAGCTCCTGCAAGAGCAAGAAGCGCGGCTCGACGCCCAGGACCGCTTGCTGAGCGATCAGCAACGTCAATTGGCAGAGCAGCGCGGCTTGATCGAGCGTCAGAGGTCAGAGCTAACCATGCTGACCGCCCAATCGGACGCCGACCTCGCCGATGTACGCGGCACAGGAACGCCGCACGGCCCGACCACGCTCGTGATGTTGGATGGCGATGCACCCATCGCCGTCAATCGTCGCGGCGGCGGAACGTATCGCCAAGCGGGCGGCTCGCCGGGACCGGCGCAAACCAACACAGCGGTTCGCCCCACCGCGCCTGTTGGGGAAGCGCCGCCCGAAGAAGCCGTTCGCCCGACCACTGTTGAAGCCTTGCCCGAAGGCAACACGGTGCTGGCGGCGCGCGGCCGGTTCACAATCGAGCCTTCCGTCGAATACTCGCACGCCTCGAATGACCGCCTCGTGTTCCGCGGCGCGGTGATCGAGAACGCAATCCAGATCGGCCTGATCGAAGCGAACGACACGTCTCGCGACACGATCGCGGCCTCGATTGCGGCGCGTTACCAGCTCACGGACCGGCTCGAAATCGAAGGTCGCATCCCATGGGTTTCTCGTAACGACCGCGTAACGACCCTTGTCGCGGCTCAGGGCGCGGCAACGCGCACAACCGAACTCAACGGTTCGGGGATGGGCGATGCCGAAGTCTCGGCGCGCTATCAGCTGAACAACGGCGCATCGGGCCTCCCGATCTTCGTCGCCAGCGCGCGCTACAAGTCGGACACCGGCACCGGGCCGTTCGACGTGCAGCGCGATATCGCCGGCGTCGCCACCGAACTCGCGACGGGTTCAGGCTTTTGGGGCGTCCAAGGCGGCGTCTCGATGCTGTACCCGACCGACCCGGCGGTGATCTTCGCCAGCGTGAGCTATCTCTACAATGCGCCGAAGAGCATCGACAAAACCGTTGGCGGCGCGCCGATCGGCGAAGTCGATCCGGGCGACAGCGTCGGCCTTGGCCTCGGCTTTGGCTTCGCGCTCAACGACCGCTTCTCGTATTCGCTGGGATATTCCCACTCCATGATCTTCGAAACGGAGACGGAAATCGGCGCGACGCGCCAAGAAAGCACCCGCCTGCAAGTGGGCGTGCTGCAGCTTGGTCTCAGCTACCGCCTTAACGAACGGACCAACATTTCCACCAGCTTCGACATCGGCGTCACCAATGACGCGCCAGATATTCGCGTTTCGCTCCGGACGCCCTTCCGGTTCTAGACGCGCCAATCACTACCTAGACGACAGAACGCCCCGGCAGCCCACCGGGGCGTTCTTGTATCTGGAGCGGCGCTACGGTCCCGCCTGCGGGTATCGCGGCAGATCGCCCTCTATGGCCCACCAATCGGCGCAGTCATCGACGTAGGCGTGATGCGCCAGCGCGGCGCCGACGGGCGCATCGATGAGCCCAGCGCGGACGCGCAGCGCGCCCGGCAACGAAGCGCGCCGGCTGTAGACTGGTGCGCCGCAGCGCGCGCAAAACGCGCGTTCCTTGTCCGGCGAGGACTGGAAATGCGTCAGCACATCGGCGCCACGCTTCAAGATGAACGCTTCTGTGCTGACCGGAATGTTGGTGGCGAACGGCCCGCCTTGGGCCTTGCGGCATTGGCTACAGTAACAAAGCTGAATCGGCGCGAGATCGCCGGCGATCTCGAAGCGCACCGCCCCGCAAAGGCAGCCGCCCATGTGAACCTTAGGCATCGTTCATGCCGGTCGGCAGCCCATCGAGGCTGACGTTGTTCTTGTCGAGCCGGTACTGCGTGAGGCCGTCCTCGCCCTTGGCCGCCGCCCAATTGTCGAGGGCAGGGCGCTCGCGTTCATAGCTGTAGGCGGGCACGCCGTAGCCGCAGGACGTCTGCACCATCTCAACATCGAGGACGACGATCGCGCGTGCGCCGATCCGTTCTTCACCATTGAAGGCCGCCTTGAGGATCTCGGCATAAGGCGCTGAGCCGCGCAGCAATGTGCGCCCACGGCCGTAGAGCCGCAGGATAAGCGGCGGCCCCTCGAACGCGCACAGCATGATGGTGAGCCGCCCATCAGCCTTCAGGTGAGCGGCTGTCTCGGCGCCGCTGCCGGTGAGATCGAGGTAGCAAACCTGGTTGGCGCCAAGCACGCGGAGCGCGTCGAGCCCTTTCGGCGAAAGGTTGACGCGTCCGTCCGCCGCGGCGGACGCGGTAAAGAAGACGTGTTGGCGTTCGATGAAAGCGCGGTGCGCCGGCTCGATGTCTGGGAAGCGTTCTGCCATCCGCGCATTGTGCGTTGCGCCGGCCGGTCGGCGCAACGGCGCCGTTAAGCTAGTTGCGGGCAAGCATCGCGTTGAGATCGTCGCCAAGGCGCAGGCCGAGCAGCTCCTGTCCGATCATTTCCTGCACGGACGCAAAGCCGGGCAGGGTGATCGTAAGCTCAATCTCTTGCCGGAGATCGCGGCCGGACGCCGTGTTCAAGATCAGGTTCTGCAACCCGCTCTCGCTCATGCCCTGCACGAGCGCGGTGACGCCGCTGGCGTCCCGAATGACGACACCGGCTTGTGCGTTAACATTCGTCAGCCCGAGTTCGGCTTTGTCCGCATCCGAAAGCGCGCTAAGCGCTTCACCAAGTTCGCCGAGCTGGTGATCGATCAGTAGCCCGTCGTCCGTGATCACCAAGTCGGTTTGCAACGCGAGCATACCGCCAGCGAAGGTGTTTACCTTGGCGGCGAAATTCACCTCGACGCCGTTCGGCAACACAAACCCGCCGCGCGCAGCCGCCATCTCCGCGTCTTCCATCACCTCGACGCCCGCCCACGGATCATCGGTCACGGCAGCGGCATGCGCCGTCATCGGCAGCGCCAAGACCGCAGCACCAGCGAGGAGGAGGGTGCGAAGCGCGCGCGTCATCGCATCGCGTCTTCTGAAATCTGATAGATCGAGGGCAATTCGCGCAGCAGATCGGCCGGCGAGGGGGCGCCGCGCGCCATCTCGAACGGGCGCGGCGACCAGGGCCGCCAATCGCTTGCCAAATTGAAGATCGGCGCTTGCACGCCTTCCGGCGCGCCACGTACGGCGAGGACAATGCCGTTCCACACAGCTTCGAATTCAGCGCGCTCATAGACTTGGATGCCGAACGTCGGGTCGCCCACGAGCACGCGGCCATCCGCGTCGATGCCCTTGATTACAACGAAATGACGATAGCCGTCGTGCTGGATGAGGGCGATCACCGGCTGGCCGATATTGGCCAGGCGATCGAGCGAAAGCCGCAGGCCATCGGCGCGGAAGCCACGTGACTCTAGGTAGCGCTTCATATCGAGCATCGAAAAACCGACTTCGCGAATGCGCGCCTGATCGCCGGCCTCGTACATCGATTGAAAAATTTCGGCCTCGCCGACATGCATCGCGTAGTGGTGGCGCAACAGCGTGGCGAGTGCCGCCGAGCCGCAGCTGTAATCGTATTGCTGACGCACGACCGTGCGGAACGGGATGTCCCGCCAACTCATAACGGAAACTTGGAATTCGCCAGCCTGGCCATTGAGACGCACTTGGGCGGCGGCTTCAGGCGCCGCTGCGGCGGCCGCGAACAGCAAAGCGCCGCCGCCCAGGGCCAACTGACCAAGGCGGCGGCGAGACAATGCTGTGCCCAGGGATTTCATCAGAAAGCCAAGAGCACTTACGGCGCCAGAACGATGTTTACGTTCAGCGACGATTGCAGCGTGTTGTTGTGGCCGGTGTTGATGATGAAGTTGCCGATCCCGGTGAAGTCCTGGAAGGCGTTCTCACCGATCTGCACGTCGCCAGACCCAACGTTGGTTGCGCGAACCGTGTTGCCGGAGCTCACGGCGCGGAGCGTTTGTGCGGTGATGGTGTCGATATCCACGCCGTCGCCGCCTGAGAGAGAGGCGAGTTCGGCAAGGTCAATGACACTTTCCTCCGCAGCCGGTGCAGCATTCGCTGTCTCTTCCGCCCAAGCCGGGACCGCGCAGAGCGCAGCAGCTAGGACAAAGCCGGCGGTGATCTTGATCCTGGTCATCGGAGCGTCCTTTCGGGAGCGCTGAAACCTAGAGAAGCGGAAACGGGCCGGCGGGAGATCCGCCGGCCCGAACCCTAGCTTCGGCTTATTGGCCGAAGTTGACGCTGGCGTTCGCGCCCACGGCGGTCGCGGCCTGGTTGGCCGAGCCGATGCCCGTGTTCATCGAAGCCGTTTGGATCCCGGCGAAGCCTTGGAAGGCGCCGTTCGAGATTTCAACGTTGCCGGTGTCGACTTCGCCGGCCTTGTGGTAGCTGCCGCCGGCATCGATCGAGACACCCGTCACCGCCGCAAGCATTTCTTGCGAGGTCAGGACGTTCGTCGAGTTGTCGGTGTTGTAGCTATCGTTGATCGAGCTGTCGTTGCCCGAGTTCGCGATGTTGATCGAGTTGTCCTCGTTCGTCGTCGTCGAATTGTCGGAGTTGTCGTCAGCCGAGATGTTCGTCTCATTGTTCGACGCGATCGCGACGGTGTCGTTATCGTTCGTCGAATTGTTCGAATTGTCGGTGTTGTACGAGCCCGTGTTGCCGGTGTCGGCCACGTCCACGTTCACCGAGTTGTTCGAGTTGTCGACCGAGTTATCGTTGCCCGAGTCAGCGATGTTGACCGAGTTGTTGGAGTTATCGACCGAATTGTCGTTGCCCGAGTCGGCAATGTTCAAGTTCAGCGAGTTATCCGAGTTGTCGGTCGAGTTGTCGTTGCCCGAGTCGGCGACGTTCGTCGTGTTGAACGAGTCGTCGTTGCCGTTGTGCTCGTTGCCAGAGTCAGCGATCGCGACGCTCGTCGTATTGAACGAGTCGTCGTTACCATTGTGCTCGTTGCCCGAGTCGGCAACTGCCACATCGGTGTTGATCGAGTTGTTCGAGTTATCGGTGTTCACCGAGTTGTCGTTGCCCGAGTCAGCGATGTTGAGCGAGTTGTTCGAGTTGTCGACAGAGTTGTCGTTGCCCGAGTCGGCGATGGCGACGTTCGTCGTGTTGAACGAGTCGTCGTTGCCGTTGTGCTCGTTGCCAGAGTCAGCAACCGCAACGCTCGTCGTCGTCGTGTTGAACGAGTCGTCGTTGCCATTGTGCTCGTTGCCAGAGTCGGCGACAGCGAGGCTGTTCGTCGAGTTGTCGTTGCCCGAGTCGGCGATGTTGACCGAGTTGTCCGAGTTATCGGTCGCGGTCAGCGTGTTCGTCGAGTTGTCGTTGCCCGAGTCAGCGACCGCCACGTTCGTCGTGTTAAACGAGTCGTCATTGCCGTTGTGCTCGTTGCCCGAGTCGGCGACGTTCGTCGTGTTGAACGAGTCGTCGTTACCGTTGTGCTCGTTGCCCGAGTCAGCGACAGCGAGGTCCACGGAATTGTCCGAGTTATCGGTGTTCGTGGAGTTGTCGTTGCCCGAGTCGGCGATGTTCAGCGAGTTGTCCGAGTTGTCGGTCGCCGTGATCGTGACGGTGTCGTCGTCCGAGTTGAACGAGTCGTCGTTGCCCGATTGAGCAAGGCTCATCGTGTTGAACGAGTCGTCGTTGCCGTTGTGCTCGTTGCCCGAGTCAGCGACCTGCACGGAGTTGTCCGAGTTATCGGTCGCCGTCAGCGTCGTCGTCGAGTTGTCGTTGCCCGAGTCCGCGATGTTCAGCGAGTTGTCCGAGTTGTCGGTCGCCGTGATCGTGTCGTCGTCAGAGTTAAACGAGTCGTCGTTCCCCGATTGCGAGTTGAACGAGCCGTCGTTGTCGTTTTGCTCGTTGCCCGAGTCAGCCACAGCCACGTCCACGGAGTTGTCCGAGCTATCGGTCGCCGTGAGAGTCGTGGTGGAGTTGTCGTTGCCCGAGTCAGCGACGTTCAGCGAGTTGTCCGAATTGTCGGTCGCGGTGAACGTGTTCGTCGAGTTGTCGTTGCCCGAGTCGGCAACCGCGACGTTCGTGGTTTCCGTGTTGAACGAGTCGTCGTTGCCGTTGTGCTCGTTGCCCGAGTCAGCGACGGCGAAGCTGTCGTTGTCCGAGTTGAACGAGTCGTCGTTGCCCGATTGAGCGACGGCGAGATCGAGGTTCGTCGAGCTGTTCGAGTTGTCGGTGTTCGTCGAGTTGTTGTTGCCCGAGTCCGCGACCGCGAGATCGAGGTCCGTGGTCGAGTTGTCGTTGCCCGAGTCCGCGACGTTCAGCGAGTTGTCCGAGTTGTCGGTCGCCGTGACGTTCACGTTGTCGTTGTCTTGATTGAATGAGTCGTCGTTGCCGTTGTGCTCGTTGCCAGAGTCAGCAACGTCGACTTGGTTGAACGAACCGTCGTTGTTGTTCTGCTCGCTCGAGTTGCCGGAATCTTCAACCTTGAGCTCGACGTCAGTGTCGTTCTCGGTGTTGGTCGAATTGTCCGAATTGTCGGTCGTGGTCGAGGTCGTGTTGCCCGAGTCCGCGATCTCGACGGTATCGTCATCCGAGTTGAACGAGTCTTTGTTGTCGTTCGCTTCGCTCGAATTGCCCGAGTCAGCGACATCCACGTCCACATCCGTGTCCGTATCCGTCGAGTGGTCGGAATTATCGGTCGTCGTCGATGTCGTCGAGTTGTCCGAATTGTCTTCCGTGTTGCCGTTACCGGCCACGACGACCTTGTCGTCGTCGCTGATCGAGACGGCTTCACCGCCGTGATCGGCGGCGGCCGAGTTGTTCGTGGCTTCGGTGTCGGCGCCGTACGCGTAGGCGACCGGCGCGAACGCCAGCCCCAGCGCGAGCGCGCACACCGAGGTCATCAGTTTAACCTGCATTACTCTACTCCTCCGAAAGCGAGCGCCGCCGGTCCCCCAGTGCCCCCTGGGATGCAGTCAGCCATCTCGCCGCGGAAGATATCGCGAAAGATATAGTGCGCTTTCGGAAACAATTCTTAGGGCGTAATTTAAGAACTCGGCGCGGTTACATTCATCGTGCAGGCGATATCGCCATATGTATTAATCGACGTGCGCATCTTCTTCGATGAACACTTCTTTGGGATTTCGCTCGCGCGCTGAATATTAACCAAAACACCCGGAGGCGGCGCCGAAGGACTTGGCAGCGCCGCTCCCGGCAATGCCAGCAGACGTCCAAAACGTATTGAACGGTTAGATGACACCGCTGACACCAGCGCTGCGGCCCATCGGTCATTAGCGCAGGGCGCTGGCGGACAGGATGTCCGCCCAACTGACGCATTCGCCCCTGTCCGCCACCGGCCGCCGCTGCGCGGGGTACTTGTTGAAAAAACAACAAAAAAGGGTCTATCCGGTCGCGATTGGGTTCCGCCAGTGTTCGTTGACTACCGCACCCAATCCTGCAAAATAAGGGGATACAGCAGGGGAAAATGCACGTGTCGAGAGGCGGGCTTTCCGAGCGCATGATCCGTCAGGCGAACGTGCCGGGCGTAATGATCGACGGCGGCGGGCTGAGGCTTCGGATAACGCGCAACAATCAAACTGGTGACCTTCGCAAATCGTGGGTGCTGCGTGTCACGGTTAAGGGCGGAGCGGTGCGCGAGCTCGGGCTCGGTTCCGTCGCCGACGTTGGTTTGGCCGAGGCACGCGAGCGAGCGCGGCGCGCCAGGGTTCTGGCGCGAGATGGCATTGACCCAATTGCTGCAAGGGACGCTGAGCGGGCTGCGCGGCTCACTGACGCTGTTCGTCAGGTCACGTTTAGGGAGTGCGCCGAGCGCTACATCGCCTCTCACAGGCCAGCGTGGCGAAATCAAAAGCACTCCGCGCAATGGGAGTCGACACTCAAGACATATGTTTACCCGGTGTTCGGTGCCTTGCCGGTCGATCGAGTTGATGTGGGCATGGTGCTGAAGGCAATCGAACCGCTGTGGCAAACCAAAACCGAGACAGCGAGCCGTGTAAGACAGCGCATTGAGGCAGTACTGGGTTGGGCGAAGGCGCGGGGCTACCGAGAGGGCGAGAACCCGGCCCAGTGGCGTGGACACCTGGACAAACTTCTCCCCGCGCGTCGAAAGGTCCAGAGGGTGCGGCACCACCCGGCAATGCCTTACGCGGAGGTGCCGGCCTTCGTTGCCGCTCTGTCAGAAGGAACTACCTCATCTGCGTTGGCGCTGAGGATCCTCGTGCTAACCGCCGCCCGGACATCGGAACTGCTTAATGCGACGTGGGCAGAGGTTGATCTCGATAACGGGATTTGGACCATTCCCGGCAGTCGCATGAAGGCAGGTCGAGAACACCGCGTACCGCTTTCCGCAGAGGTCATAGCGGTTCTTAAGCAGCGAAAGTCGTCACACACAATGCCAGCCGATTGGGTGTTTGGTGGCGCGCGGGAGGGACGCCCGCTAT
>CAZXNY010000003.1:0-27309 GCA_964642205.1 uncultured Caulobacteraceae bacterium | reverse complement strand
GGTTCCGATGTTGGTGGCGATGACCGGCGCGTCCGCTCTCGGTTAACGGCTCGGCTTTACAACGGGGCGAGGCGTCCTCGCCCCGTTAACGCCAACGCTTTCGGGCCGCATTGAGAGCGCTTATGGAAGGGCGAATGGATGACGCCCTTCTTCGGCGAGTGGACGAGGATCGCTGGCTTGCGGCCCGGTTCGCGCCCCGCGACGTGCGCCCGAAGCTCGGCGCCGTGTATGCGCTTAACTATGAAATCGCGCGCACTGCGTGGGCGGTGAAGAACGAGACTCTCGGCGATATCCGGCTCGCGTTCTGGCGCGATGCGATCGAGGAAATTCACGCCGGTAAGGCGCCGCGTGCGCATCCAGCGCTTGAAGCATATGCCGCGGCCCAGCCGAACGACGCGATGCTCGCGGCGTGGCGCACGCTGATCGACGCGCGCGAGAAGGATTTGCAGGCGACGCCGTTCGCAAGTTGGCCGGATCTTCAGAGCTACGTCGAGGCGACTGCGGGCGGGATCTTCCGCATCGGCGTGGAAATCTGCATCAACGGTTCGGAGCGGCACCGACAGCTCGGCGCGTTCGCCGCGAAAGCTGGGCAGACCTGGGGCTATGCGGGCCTGGTGCGCGCGCTGCCGTATTGGAGCCAGCGCGGCGCGACGTTCTTCCCGACATCGCTGCTTGAGCATGTGAAACTCGATGCAGCGACGTTGTTCTCCGGTGAAAGCAATCACGCGGTGCGGTCTGCGTCGATGGCGGTCGTGGATCGGGCGCGGCACGCCTATCGCGAAGCGCAGGACCTTGCCAGCGTGCTGCCGGCGGCGGCTTTTCCAGCGATCGGATATCTCGCGCTCACGCCGCGCTATCTGCGCGCGATCTCGATGCCGGAAGCCGATCCGAACGCGACGCAGCCCATCCCGCTGCTTGTGCGCCAAGTCGCGCTCGTCGCCGCGAGCGCTATGGGCCGCGTTTAGCTATTCGGCCGCCACGGCGCGCGCGCCGCCCAGCCATGCATCGAGATCGGCCAGAGCGCGCTCCGCCATCGCGCGCTTCTTGAGGCGGCCCTTTTCTTTGCCGCGCGCTTTCGGAATCTCGATTGGCGGGAAGAGACCGAAATTGATGTTCATCGGTTGAAACGATGCGCCGTCCGCCAGATGGCCGCCGGTGGTGTGCGCGACGAGCGCGCCCAGCGCGGTGGTTGGCGGCGGCGCTTCGAACGGGCGGCCGAGACGTTCGGCGGCGGCGAAGCGGCCTGCGAGCAAGCCCATGGCGGCGCTTTCCACGTAGCCTTCAACACCGATGACTTGGCCGGCGAAGCGGAGGCGTGGCTCGGCCTTCAGACGGAGCGAAGCGTCGAGAAGCTTTGGCGAGTTGAGAAATGTATTGCGATGGACGCCGCCGAGGCGCGCGAACACGGCGTTTTCCAGGCCTGGAATGGTGCGGAAGATTTCCGTCTGGGCGCCGTGCTTCATCTTGGTTTGGAAGCCGACGAGGTTGAACAACGTGCCGAGCGCGTTGTCCTGCCGGAGCTGCACGACGGCGTAGGCGCGCCTGCCGGTGTTTGGATCGGTGAGGCCAATCGGCTTCATGGGGCCGAAGCGCAGTGTCTCAACGCCGCGCTCGGCCATCACTTCGATCGGCAAGCAGCCTTCGAAATAGGGCGTGTCTTTTTCCCACTCGCGAAATTCGGCGGTGGGCGCTGCGCGCAGCGCGGCGATGAACGCCTCGTATTGCTCCTTATCGAGGGGGCAGTTCACGTAGGCGGCTTTGTCGCCGCCGGGGCCCTCTTTGTCGTAGCGCGATTGGCGCCACGCCTTCGAGAAGTCGATCGAGTCCGCATGAACGATCGGCGCAATCGCGTCGAAGAAGGCGAGGCTCTGTTCGCCGGTGCGCGCGAGGATTGCCTGTGCGAGTGCGGGAGACGTCAGCGGGCCGGTGGCTATGATGACGCTGTCCCATTCTTCCGGGGGCAATGCGTCGATCTCTTCGCGGCGAATCTCGATCAACGGATGCGCTTCGAGCGCGGCGGTGACGCCAGCGGAGAACACGTCGCGATCGACCGCGAGGGCGGCGCCTGCAGGGACTTGAGCGGCGTCGCCGTTTTTCATCACGAGCGAGCCGCAGCGGCGCAGCTCAGCGTGGAGGAGGCCGACGGCGTTGCCGGCCCAGTCGTCC
The DNA here is from genome assembly GCA_964642205.1 of uncultured Caulobacteraceae bacterium. GTDB lineage: Bacteria > Pseudomonadota > Alphaproteobacteria > Caulobacterales > Aquidulcibacteraceae > JBEVOS01. Next base: position 25,143 of record CAZXNY010000003.1, on the reverse strand, counting down.
GACCGAAACGAGTTGGAGCAGACAAGCTCGGCGCAATTTTGGGTCTGGTGCGCCTCCGTCATCCGGACGGGGCGCATCTCGTGGAGGATTGCGGGCACGCCTGCTTCGGCGAGCGCCCAGGCGGCTTCCGAGCCGGCGAGACCTGCGCCGATCACATGCACGGGAGGGGGTGTCATGGGGCGGTTTTGCGCCGGACGCGCCGGGCGGGCAAGCTCGCCACCCGGTGCGAACTCATGCATAAGCGCGCCCCGATCAGAGGGAGATGGTCATGCCGGCGCCGGCGGGGAAAGTGCCGATTCTGGAGAGCGTGCGCGCCGGGTATGCGTTCGTGGCCAGCGAATGGCGCGCGCTGGCGATGCCTGCGGTGATGGGCGCGGGCGGGCTGGTGATGGTGTTTTCCCTGGCGGGGAGCCTGGCTGGGGCGCTCGGCGGGCTCTTCTTGGTGCTGCTGTTGCAGATGAGCGTGGTGGCGCTCGTGTACGCGGCGTTTCTCGGTGTGGCGTTCAAACCCGCCGGCGGCCGGCGCGCGGCTTTCTTTGGCGATGCTGGCCGGCTTTGGAGCGCGATGGCGATCGTCGCGGCGTTTCTGGGGCTGCTCTTCCTCGTCGCGCTGCTGCCGGGCGGCGTCGCGCTCAGCGTGGTGTTCGCGCCATACGCTGCTGAGATCGAGGCGGCGCAGAGCGACCCGGTTGCGATGAACGCGTTGGCCGAACGCATGCTGCAGGAAAATCCCGCGCCGACGATGCTTCTGTTCGCGATCTACGCGCTGTCTTGGCTGGCGCTGACATCGCGCCTTTATCTGGTGGCGCCGGCGACCGTTGCGGAAGACAAAATCCGTACCTTTGAAACGTGGCCTTGGACGCAAGGGTCGATGCTGCGGATCATGGCGTCGCGGCTTCTGCTGCTCGGCCCTCCGGGGCTTGTCACCTTCACAGCGCAAAGCGCGGCGCTCGCGTGGATTGGCGCGCAAAGCGCGCCATCTCCCGTGCTGGTGCTGGCGGTGCTGCTTGGGTTCTTGCTCGCAACGATGGTGCTCCTCGCGGCGGAAGCGGGGCTCTCGGCGTTTCTCTATCGCGGCCTTAGACCGGCGAACCCATGACACGCGTATCGTTTGCGCCCGCGCTGCTCCGGCTTGCGTGGCCAGTGGCGCTCTCGCGCCTTGGCATCATGGGCATGGGCGTGACGGATGTGATCGTCGTGGGGCAGCTCGCGCCGCATGATCTTGCGCATCAGGCGCTTGGCTGGGCGCCGACAGGTGTGGCGCTCGTGGGCGGCATCGGTTTGCTGACGGGCGTGCAGGTGCTTGCGGCGCGTGCGCTTGGAGCGGGCGATGCGGCGCATGCGGGCGCGGCGTGGCGGCGCGGCTTGGTTGTTGCGCTGATCGCGGGTGCGCTGTTCGGCGCGCTTTTGTTTGCGGCCGCTGAGCCGCTGCTCGTTGCGTTCGGCATTTCTCCTGCGCTCGCGGCCGGCGCCGCGGCAGTGACGGCGGTGCTCGCGCTCTCGATCCCGTTCCATCTGCTCTACACGACGCACGCCTACTTTTTGGAAGCGATCCAACGGCCGATGGCGTCGACCGTGGCGATGTGGGGCGCGAACATTTTGAACCTGGCGCTCAATCTCTGGCTCGTCCCGGAGCATGGCGCGGTTGGATCTGCGTTTGCGACGGTCGTGTCGCGGCTTGCGCTTGCGTTGGCGCTTGGCGTCTGGATTTGGATGCTGCGCGACGCCGACCGGCTTGGCGTGCGCGCGCGCTCGGATGCGCCGAGCTACATGGCTCTGCTGCAGATCGGCGCGGCAGCGGCGGTGAGCCAGGTTGCGGAAGCGGGTGCGTTTTCCGCGATGACGGTGATCGCCGGGCGCATCGGCGAACAAGAGGTCGCGACCTATCAGATACTGCTGCAGCTGATGGCGATCGTGTTCATGATAGCCATGGGGCTCTCGACGGCGACGGCGGTTCTTGTTTCGGACGCTGTGGGCCGGCGCGCACCAGGGGATGCCGTGCGCGCAGGTTGGACAGGCCTCCTGTTGTGCTTCGGCGCCATGCTGATCATGGCGGTTGTGTTGCTCGCTGGCGCGCCTTGGATTGCGCGGGCGTTTACGGCCGACGTTGCGCTGACCGCGATGATCGCCGCGCTGATGCCGCTTGCGGCGCTGACGCTGACGCCCGATGGCGGGCAGGTGGTGGCGGCGCAGGCGCTGCGCGCGCGCGGCGACAATTGGTTTCCAACGTTTAGTCACGTGCTCGCGTATGTCGCGATCATGCCGCCGCTCGCGCTCTATCTTGCCGAGCACCACGGCATGGGCGTTGCGGGGCTCATGTACTCGATCTGCATCTCAAGCGTGGTCAGCGTGAGCGTGCTGGCGGCGCGGTTCTGGGCGCTGGGACAGCGTGACGTGCGGCTCGCGGCGGCGGCCGCCGAGTAGCAATTACGGGATCGCGCCGAGCACCCAGCCTTCTTCGCTCTCGACCGAGGCGCGGCGCTGATCGTCCTTCAGCGGGCCGAAGAGCTGCGCGAGCTGGTTTTTCTCGTCGAGGTTCGCGAAGTGCTGCGCGACGGCACGCACTTGCGCTTCGTCCTTGATCTCGCCGGGCTGCGCGCGCGCTTCGACCATGCTCGGGTAAATCTCAACGAACGCGACTTCGACGCCTTCGAGTGCGGGCGCCTGCAGCGGCTTCCAGCCGAGCTCGAACGGCCAGATCGCGACGGCGTCGCCACGCGCGTCCTTGATGCGTTTGACTACGGGCATGCCTGTGAGCGCTTGGCCGCCGACGCTGCCTTGGTAGTAGAGTTTCCAAACGGACGAGGGGCCCTTGAGGCGCGATTCCACGTAGCGGAATTCGGGCAGGTCGCCCTCGCCGTGATCGCGCGGACGCTTTGCTGTGAGCATCGTCTGCTCATCGCGCGCGGGGCAGCCCCAAAACGGAAACGGCCCGCCCGTCATCAGCCGGTTCATTTTCGCGCCGACTTGAAAGCGGTTGTTCGCGTTATCGGGCTTGTCTTTGACTTCCTTCGTCACGAAGGCGAGCAGCGCTGACCACGGATCGCCCTTGAGCTTCAGCGCATTCGCCGTGCCGCGCGGAAAGCCGAGTGGAAAATCGACGCCGACAAGTACGCGCTCGCCCTTGCGGGACAATTCATCGAGCTGCGCGTTGAGGATTTTTTCTGCTTCGGCGCGTGTGGATGGGTTGAACGCCTCATACGCCAATTGGAAGCGCACGTTGCGTTTCAGCACGCCGATCCAAATGGAATCCGCGCCGCTCGACGGCTTCGCCGCGGCGCTCCAATCGACCATGATGTACGCTTGGAAGAGACGGGCCATTAGGCGAGCTTGACCAGCATCTTGCCGGTGTTGGCGCCGGTGAAGAGATCGACGAAGGCTTGCGGCGCGTTCTCAACGCCGTTCTTCACGGTCTCTTCCCATTTGATTTTGCCCGCGCCGATCCACTCGGACATGTCCTTCAAGAACGGCTCGCGCATGTTCTCGAAGGTGGAGACGACGAAGCCTTCCATGCGCAAATTCTTGCCGACGATGTTGAGATAATTGCGTGGGCCGGGCGCGGGCGTTTCGGCGTTGTACACCGAGATGCCGCCGCACAGCACGATGCGGCCCTTGAGCGCCATCAGCTCAAGCGCGGCTTCGAGGTGATCGCCCCCGACATTGTCGAAGTAGACGTTGACGCCTTTCGGCGCGCCTTGGGCAAGCGCGGCGAGAAGATTGCCGCAGGTTTTGTAGTTCACGACGTGGTCCGCGCCGAGGCTTTTGACCCACGCGACTTTCTCATCGGACCCGGCGGTCGCGATCACGTTGCAGCCTTTAATCTTGGCGATCTGAACGACGAGCGAGCCCACGGCGCCGGCCGCGCCCGAGACGAACACGGTATCGCCGGCCTTCGGTTCGCCGATGCGCAGGAGGCCGCCGTAAGCGGTCATGCCCGGCATGCCGAGCACGCCCAGAAAGGCTTGCGGTGGCGCGTTGAGCTTGGGGAGCTTGGTGAGCATCGCGGCGGGGGCGATGAAGCCTTCACGCCAGCCGAAGAAGCTTTCGACCAGATCGCCTTCCGCCAGCGACGGATCGTTCGATTTGACGACCTGGCCGACGGCGCCGCCCGTCAGCGCTTCGCCGATCTGGAAGGGCGGAACGTAGCTGGGGCGATCGATCATGCGACCGCGCATGTAGGGATCGACCGACATCCACAGATTGCGCACCAGCGCCTGGCCGGGGCCGGGATCGGGCAGGTCAACCGTCCCGACCTCAAAATCACCCGGTTTCGGCAGGCCAACGGGACGGTTCTTGAGCCGGATTTCCCGCGATTTCATTGCCATTGCGGCGCGCTCCCAAAGGTTGAGCCACCCTAGCGGCGAGGCGGCATTTGCGCTACGCTTCCCTTGCGCGATCACGGTGCGCGCCCGGTCCGCGGGAAGGGGCTCAGCCCCAGCCGTTACAATCGACGCAAGGTCGCCGGCCTTCCTTTCTGCCCGAAGAACGCGGACCGCGGGCGCTATGGAAAGGGAGGGAGCGTATGCTTCCCCAGGACACATCGCGGCTGCCGAAGCGGCCCAATCTCGACAAGTTGAAGCGCCTTGCGCGCACGCTGCAGCGCGCTGCGAACGAGGGCGCCGAGTCTGAGGCGGCGCGTGTGCGCGTCCATTTCGCGTTGGACGCAGGCGTGCGGCTCAAGCTCTCGCAAGCGCAGACCGTGATCGCGCGCGAGCACGGCTTCCCGGCTTTGGCGGCGCTTGCGGCGGAAGTGGACGCGCGCGCGGCGCAACCCAAGAAGCGCAAGCCCGCGCCGATCGTCTATCCCGCACCGGACGTTTTGGCCGAGAGCTGGTTCACGCTTGCGGACGGGCGAGACTTCTACGCGCTCACCCGCGTCATGCAGGTTCCCAAGCGCGTGATGCTGGCGGCGCGCGCGCTCATGCAGGCGCAGCCCGTTCGCATGAACGCATTTGTCGAGGTTGTGATCGAGGGCCTCCGACACGAAGATTCGCGCATCCGCTTCAATCTTGCGCATACGCTCGACACGTTCGGCGATGCGCGCGCCCCGGCCGCGCTTGCGCCTCTGATGGAAGACCGCGCGCCGCGCGTGCGGTGGATGGCGATGCACGCGCTGACTTGCCACGATTGTAATGAGGCGAGTTGCGCGACCAATCCCGCGATCCTCGAGCGCATCGCGCACCATGCGTGGACGGACGAGAATATGCGGGTGCGCCGGCACGCGGCGGTTTCGCTTGGTTTCACGCGCACGCCGTATGCAGCCGGCGTGTTACGCGATTTATTGGAGGCTGAGCCAGAGCCGAAGTTTCAGATGATGGCGCGCTGGGCGCTGCGTTATTGCGAGACAGGCAAGCGTTGATTGTGCGGTTCGGGGCGCGCCGGCGCGTCATGGCCTGCCGGCCGGCGCGCCCCGTTCGCTCGCTGCGTTCTCGCAGCAGCGAAGCCGTTAGCGGCTCGCCAGCGTGGACGTTTCCGTCACGGGCGCTTGCTGCAGCATGGCGTGGTGAGCGCTCAGCGCCGGAATGTTCGCTTGCGCGATCGCCGAGGCTGTCACTTCGCCGACGCAGACGCGCCGCGCGTGAGTGAGTTCGATCGGCGAGAAAATCTGCGCGGCGCAGACGTCCTTGGCCGCGTTCTCGATGCGGTCGTAAAGCGCATCGAGCGCGGTTTGGCTCGCCACGTCGGACGCCGTGACCGGGATCCGGATGGTGAGATCGCCCGCCTGCGCCACCGGCGCGAGGGAAAGGGCGGAAAGGCCGAGGGCCAGGAAGATGTGACGCATGTGGACTGCTCCTCTTCAGGTTCGGCCCTTCGCGCGTCGCCTCCTTTTGTCGTTGGGCGCTGCGTAGTCAGCGCTTCATTCGCCGTCCAGGCGAAAGTGACGCCATGTCAGGAATTTCACGAAAAATGACGCCTGGCGTCACTTTTTAGGCAGCGGCGCCCCGGAGCGGCATGTGGGCGCTCGCTTGCCCGCCGGGCGGGGCCCGCCCATAAGCGCCGCATCATGACCGCAACGCGTCTTCGATTCGCTCCGTCTCCGACGGGCCGGCTGCATGTCGGCAACATCATCACCGCGCTTCGCAACTGGCTGTTCGCGCGCGGCCAGGGCGGAGAAATGTTGCTGCGGATCGATGACACCGATCTCGCGCGCTCCACCGCCGCATTCGAAGAGGGCATCGAGACCGATCTAAAATGGCTCGGGCTCACCTGGGAGCTGCGTGACAATCAGTCGAAACGGTTCGCGCAGTACGAAGCGGCGGCGGAAAAACTGAAGGCGGCGGGGCTGCTCTATCCGGCTTACGAGACAGAGGACGAACTCGACCGCAAACGTAAGATCGCGCAGAGCCGTGGACGCCCGCCGGTTTACGATCGCGCGTCGCTGAACTTGAGCGCCGAGGAGCGCGCCAAGCTCGAGGCCGAGGGACGCAAGCCGCACTGGCGGTTCAAGCTCTCAGGCTCGCGCGTGGAGTGGAACGATCTCTGCCGTGGGCCGCAATCGGTCGATACCGCGTCGCTCTCCGACCCGGTGCTGATCCGTGAGGACGGCGCGTTTCTCTACACGCTGCCGTCGGTGGTCGATGACATCGACTTTGCGATCACGCACATTTTGCGCGGCGAAGATCACGTCACCAACACGGGCGTACAGGTCGAAATCTTCAAGGCGCTTGGCGGGACGCCGCCGACGTTTGGGCATTTTCCGCTGATCGTCGGCGCCGATGGCGAGTCGCTGTCGAAACGGCTCGGTTCGCTTTCGGTCGAGCGGCTGCGCGAGGAAGGCTACGAGGCGATGGCGATCCTGTCGCACATGGCGCGGCTCGGGACATCCGATCCGGTCGAGGCGCAAACGGATTTCGCCAAGCTCGTCGAAGGGTTCAACGTCGCGCATATCGGGCGCGCGCCGGCGCGCTTCGATGTTGAAGAATTGCGACGCGTGAACGCGGCGGTGCTGCATGCGACGCCATACGACGTTGTGAAGGCGCGACTGGCGGCGCTGGGCGCCGATTTGGGCGAGGGGTTCTGGAACGCGGTGCGCGCCAATCTCACGCTCTTCCCAGAAGTGCGTGATTGGGCGCGCGTCGTCGCAGGGCCGGTCTCGCCGGTGATCGCGGACCCCGCATTTGCCGCGGCCGCAGCGGATGTGCTGCCGGCCGGGCCGTATGACGGCGCGAGCTGGAGCGCGTTCACCAACGCCGTGAAGGAAAAGACCGGCGCGAAGGGCAAGGCGCTCTTCATGCCGCTCCGCCAGGCGCTTACGGGCATGGATCATGGGCCGGACATGGGGCCGATCTTCGCGCTCATCGGACCGGAGAAGGCGCGCGCGCGGCTAGAGGGCAAGGCGGCGTAACAAGGCCGCGAAACAGCAAGGGGAGAATGCGATGCCGGAAGTGATCGTTTACGCGATGGCGGGGCGCACGCTCGATCAAAAGCGCGGCCTGGTGAAGGACATTTCCGACGCGGTCGCAAAGAATTTCGGCGCGCCACTCGATGCGGTGACGGTGCAGATCGTCGAATGCCCGCCGACCGACAAGGGCAAGGGCGGCGTGCTGTTCAGCGAGATGAAGAAGTAGCTACGCGCCCACGCGCGCTTCGAGAGCCTCCAGCGCGCCTTCGACGGAATTGGCGTGCAGCATCGCATCGAGGAACGAGGCGGGCGTCAGGTTCGCGTCGATCGTGTGCTGAATGAGGTGGAAGAACGGCTCCCAGAAATCGTCCTCCGAGAGGAAGACGACGGGTTTGGTGTGCAGATCCATCCGCCGCCAGGACAGCGTTTCGACGACTTCCTCCAGCGTGCCGATGCCGCCGGGGAGCACGACGAACGCATCGCTCTCATCGAACAGGATGCGTTTGCGCTCGTGCATGGTGTCGACCATTACGTGCGGCACTTCTTCGAGCACGATTTCGCGGCGCGCCAAGAAGCGCGGCATGACGCCGAGCACGTCGCCGCCAGCGCCGAAAGCGGCCCGCGCGGCCCGGCCCATGAGCCCAACGCCGCCCCCGCCATAGACCATGCGGATTTTGCGGGCGGCGAGCGCTTCGCCAAATCTTGTTGCGAGATCAAGATAGGCGGGACGGGTGGTGTTGGAGGAGCCGCAATAGACGCAGATTGAGCGGAGGCCCTGTGGGCGCGGCGGCGAATTCGTCGAATCGGGCATGTCGTCCAGCCAGCCTTGCCAATGGGGCGCAATTTTGAGCCCCGATGCGTCAGTCGCGGCCCGGGGCAGCGGCGAACAATGGCCTGCCTTCAAGCGCTGTTCCATCTGCTGACAGGCAAAGCTGGGGAAGCGATTGCGGGGGCGGGCGCCGCTACCTACCCTCTAGGGATGAAAGTTTTCGGATGAGAGCGCCCGCGTTTGGCCGGCCGCGCAACGATGCGGCCCCGCCCGTCGCGGCGCCGGACGATGACGACGGCGGCTCGCCGCAGATCGTGCAGGCGCTGTCGCGGCTGATGGGGCTGATCGGCGGCCTCAAAGGCGGCGATTTCCGCCTGCGCATCTGGGGTGCGCTCGCGCTCACGATCGGCGGAAAGCTGCTGACGGTTGTTTCGCCGCTCATCCTTGCGGACGCGATCAACCGGCTCGCGCGCCAGGACATGGGTGGGCTGCCGCCGTTGTTCTTGGGGTTGGTGCTGCTCTGGGCCGGGCTTCGGTTCGGCTCGACGGCGCTGCCGCAAGTTCGCGACGCGATTTTCGCGCCCGTCAGCCAAGAGGCGCAGCGGCGCGCGGGCGCAAACGTGTTCGCGCATGTGCATGCGCTGTCTGTTCGTTTTCACCAATCGAAGCGCACGGGCGCGCTTTATCGCACCATCGAGCGCGGCATTCGCGCGATCGACTTTCTGTTGCGCTTCCTTGGGTTCAACATTGGGCCGACGATCGTCGAACTGGTGCTCGCTGCGGGTGTGCTTGCGTATTTCTACGGCTGGCAATTCAGCGCGATCGCGGCGGGCACGATCGTGCTCTACGCCTGGATCACGCTCGCGATCACGGAATGGCGCCTTAAGCACCGGCGCGAGATGAACGAAGCCGACACCGAGGCCACGGGCCGTGCTGTGGATTCGCTGCTCAACTTCGAAACGGTGAAGAGCTTTGCGGCGGAGAAGCGTGAGACGGCGCGCTATGACCGGGCGCTTGAGACCTACGCCAAGGCTGCGATCCGCGCCAACGGCTCGCTCGTGCTGCTGAATGTCGTGCAGACCGTGGTGATGAATGTCGGTCTTGCGGCGATGGTTATCCTGGCCGGCGTGCGCACGGCGAACGGGCAGATGGGGCCGGGCGACCTGACGGCCGTGATGCTCTACATGCTGAACATCTATCAGCCGCTCAACATGCTCGGCATGGCGTATCGCGAGATCAAGCAATCGGCGATCGACGTGGAGAAGATGTTCGCGCTGCTCGACGAGAAGATCGAGGTCGCCGATGCGCCGGATGCGCGGGTGCTTTCGGCGCCGCGTGGCGAGGTGCGGTTCGAGAATGTGAGCTTCTCGCATGAGGGGCGCGCGGCCGGGCTTGCGCATGTGGATTTCATCGCCGAGGCGGGCAAGACGACCGCGATCGTCGGCCCCAGCGGCGCGGGAAAATCGACCGTGCTCAAGCTGCTCTATCGCTTCTACGATCCCGAGAGCGGGCGCGTGATGATCGACGGCCAGGATCTGCGCGGGCTGACGCAGGAGAGCCTACGCGCGCACCTTGGGCTCGTGCCGCAGGACGTCGTGCTGTTCAACGACACGCTTCGCTACAACATCGGCTACGGCCGGCTCGATGCGACGCATGAAGAATTGGAAGCGGCCGCGCGCCGGGCGCAACTGGGTGAATTTATCGCGCGCCTGCCGAACGGCTGGGACACGAAAGTTGGCGAGCGTGGCTTGAAGCTCTCTGGCGGCGAAAAGCAGCGCGTCGGGATTGCACGCGTCGTTCTGAAGGATCCGCGCATTCTCATTCTCGATGAGGCGACGTCCTCACTCGACAGCGTGACCGAGGCGGATGTCCAAGGCGCGCTCGAGGAAGCCTCGCGCGGGCGCACCACGATCGTCGTGGCGCACCGGCTCTCAACGGTTGCAAGCGCCGATAAGATCGTCGTGCTGCGCGAGGGCGAGGTGGTGGAGCAAGGCACGCACGCGGACCTGATCGCGCGCGATGGGCAGTACGCCGAGCTGTGGCGGATGCAGGCCGAGGAGCCGCTGGGCGTCGCCGCCGAGTGATCAATAGATCAGTGTGACCGTGATGGTGTCGGTGTACGCGCCAGGCTGCGCTGTGCCGGCGTTTTCAATCTTGGCGAAGACATCGACGTTGTAGCTGAACGCGAGCAAGCCAAGCGTGATGTTGTAGATGTGCGTGTTGGGCGCAGTTTCGGTCCAGACCTGGGTGCGGCCTGCGTCGAGGTAGAGGTTGTACGGCAGGCGTGCGCCGCCGGTTTTTTCCATCTCGCGCGCGAATGTGCCGGTCCGGGCGCTCGGTCCCATTCGCACTTCCTGATCGACGAACGCGCCCGCAACGCCGACGCAAGAGACATGCACCACGCCGGCGGCGTTGACCGTTGGCGTCAGCAACGGATTGAACGGAAGGAACGTGATCGGATCGGCTGACACATCGCAGCTGCAGGCGATGCAGATGGCGCTTGCAGGCGCTGGTGCAACCGCAAGCACGAGAGCGCCGAGCGCGGTGATCAGTAGGGCGCGCATATCTGATCCGCATCGAGTGTTTCGGGCGCGACAGTGACAGCGCAGGGCGCCGCGCCCGTTCGCTCAAGGCGCGTGACGCCGGTGAGGTCGGCCAAAAAAATGCGGCCGCCTGCGCCCACCGGGAAGCGCGCGCCATCGGACTGGCGCGCCAACACGGCGCCGCGTGGCAGATCGTTGCCCGCACTATCGCGCACGCGTGTTTCGCCGCTCGCGCCAGTGCGCAGCGCAAGACGAACGAGGACGCCGGCGCGCGCTGGCGGACGCACGGTGGTCGTGTCCGATGCGACCAACGCGCTGGCCGGCAGATCGTCGAGATCGAGGGTGATGCGGTTTGTGTCATAGGCGCGCAATTCCGGCAGGATGAGGCGGCCGAGGCGGTCGGTACGGCCCATCATGCGGCCGTCGTGGTAGATCGGAACGTCTGGTGCGCCCGCATCGACGATCGCGAATGCGCTGCGGAACGGGCGCGCAAGCGTAAGACGGCCGCCGAGGTTGGTGACGCCAAACGCGAGCCGCCCGCGCAGACCGCCGAGGCCGCCGGCGTAGCTTGCCTGGATGCGCGCTTCGCCCATGTGTGTTTGCGCCTCAACACCAAGATCAGCGCGCTCGGCAACGCCAAAGGCAACGCCGGCGCGATAACCGAGCAGCCCGGCGGGGGTTGCGCCGCGCTGCGCTTGCGCACGGATCGTGACGCCAGCTTCCGTGGCATCCATCCACAGCGCGCGGATGCCGCCAGCTTCGTCGGGCGCCGACAAGGTCAGCGTGAATGCGGCGTCGGAGCCCGAATCCGTGTGCGCGACGCGCAGGGCGAACGTGAGGTCGACAAGGCGGCTGATGCGCGGCGTGTAGGCGAGCGCGTAGGTGCGCGCGTCTGCGACGCCGTTCCATGTGACGGCGAGCGACGCCGCGCCGAGGCGCGGATCGCTCCAGCCAGCTGAGACTTGCGCTGCGCGTACGCCGCGTGGCTCGGAACCGACGCGCGCGAAGTCGTCGCTGGCAGCGGTGTAGGACGCCGAGAGCGCGAGCGGGCCGCCAGCGCGTGTGAACGCAATGCTGGCGGCGCTGCCGTCCTCGCCGCCTTCGCTTTGACTGATATCGGCGGCGAGATCGACTTGGCCAATGCGCCACGGCACGAAGGAAAGCGCCGCGCCCGCGCCGCGCCGTTCACTGCTTGTTTCTGCGCGTGCTTCGAGCGTGAGCCAAGGCGCAATGCCGCGCCGATAGACGCCGAGCGCGAACGCATCGCCATAATCGCTGCTTGTGCGCGCGTAGTTTTCTCTGAGCGCGCCGGCCGCGAACGCGAAGTCGGTTAGGCCGGGGCGCAACAGAGCAGGGCTCGCGTAGAAGGGTTGGGTGATGCTCGTTTGTCGTCCAAGAACGTCGGTCACGACGATGCGCGCTTGCCCGGCGCCGGTGATGAGCGGGGCGTCTGGGATTGCAAACGGGCCAGCGTCGATGTTGCGCCGGGCACGCAATACGCCGTCCACATAGACATCGACGACGGCGGGCGCGGTCGCGGCCCCGGTGAGGTCGAGCGTCGGAAACGTGACGTAGCTTGGGTCGATGTCGAAAGCGCGACCGAAACTGACGCCACCAAAGCGAACAGGTGCGGCGCCTGCGCCAGCGCGGGCGAGGCTATCGCCGATGGTGAGGCGCGTACGTCCCGCGGGATCGTCGTGCGTCCAGCGGGTATCGAGGCGCACGCCGCGGTCGCCGGCGATCCAGGTGTGGGTGAGATTTGAAAGGCCCGCGAACCGCACGAGTTCGAACGCAGCGGAGAAATCCTTCACGCCGCCGATCGTGCCGGCGTTGAGATCCGCGTTGAGGAAGACGCCGGGATCGGCGCTGGCGATCACCGGCGGCTCGTGTGGCGCCGCTTCGATAGAGGCGCGCGCTGGAAAACACGCAGCGGTGCAATGGATTGTGATCCGCCCGCTCTGGGCGTCTTCTGTGACGCTGGCGATGTCTTGGAGACGAATCTCGTCCGCGGTGGCAGCGATGCCGAGCGCTTCGGCGGCTGCGCGTGGGAGATAGATGTCCGCGCCATCGCGGATTGCGACGGCTTCGGTCTCTGCGTTGGTTTCCGCGACGCGGAACGCGGCGACGAAGTCTTCGCGCGCGTATGCGGCTGGCGCGAGCGCTGCGGCGCTAGCGAACGCGATCGCGAGGCAGCGCATCGAGTACGAGATCGGCCGAGGCGCCCGCCATGCGCACGCGCACATCGCCGCGTTCGCTTGCCGGGCGCACGAAGGATTCCCCGGCGAGCAGATAGCGCGGCACGCCTTCAAGCGGGCGCTCACCGACTCGCACCTGCGAAAGGCGCGCGTGCGCGCCGCCCCGGTTTGCGACCTCAAGCCCAGCTTCGGTCCAGTGCGCGGCCAGGACTGGCGTACCGCCCTCCGCGTTGAGGAAGAGCGGGAGTGAAAACTCAAGCTGCAGCCGCAGGCCATTGGTGGCCGCCGCGGATGTTTCATCTGCAATCTCGCGCACCAAGACCCGGTAGGCTTGTTCGCTTGTGTTTTCGGTTTGGCCGGGCCGCCGCGCGATGCGCACGATCTGGGTTGCGCCAGCGGCGACTTCGAACACGCTTGGTGAAACGATGAATGCGCGCGTGTCGCTCAGCGTGTCGCGCCCGTCATCCTGGTCCCAGGCGCGGATGTCGATTTCGAATGCGCGCGCGGCCGCTCCGCCGTTCTGGACGCGCACAGATGTTGCGGCCTGTTCCGGACGCAGCGCGAGATAGACGGGGCTCACGCCGATGCCTTGTGCGGCGGCGTCTGCGTGAGCGCGCAGAGGAAAACGGCCGCAGCGATGTGTTTGCGCATCAATACGTCACCGTGACGGTGATGGTGTCGCTATAGGGGCCGCCGGCGGGCGCGGTTTGGCCGGCTGGGATGCGGCCATAGACGGTCAGCGGCTGGTTGGCGCCGGAGCCTGTGCCGTGCACGGCGTCGACGCCGATCGTCTCGCCCCAGACGACACTGTGCGCGCCATCGGAATAGAGACTGTAGGCGAGCGTTTGTCCTGCGTGCGTCATGCGGCGCGCGGCGTAGGTCGCGCCCGCGCCGCCGCCGACGCTTAGTCCGACGTCGTAGCTTGTGCCGTTGGTGCAGATCACAACGACGCTGGTGGTCACGTCGTGCGGCGTCGGCGAGATCGGGTCGTAGTTCAGAAAGCTCAAATTGTTGGCGCTGACGTCGCAACTCGCCAGCACCGTGGCGGTCACGGTGAACGACGTCGTATCCGTCGCGGCCGAGGCGGGCGTGGCGAGACAGCAAAGGCATAGAGCTGTGAGGGCCGTTGGGCGCATGCGTCCTACCGCTTAGGGTATACGCATAGAGCCGTATGCAATTTAAGGTAGAGTAAACGAGGCGCTAAGCCGCCGCTGCGCGCTTGGGGGCGGCGGCCACGGGCCAACGACCGGTTTCTTCCTCCCAGTGCCGCCGGCAGAGGGAGACGTAGATCGATTTTTCGATGCCAACTTGCTCGCCATCGGTCGCCGCGGCGCCGGTTGCGTCGCACCGCATCACCATCGTGGCTTTGGCCCCGCAGTGGCAGATGGTGCGCACTTCGCGCAGTGAATCGGCGATCGCGAGCAGCGCGGCGGCGCCCTCGAACAGATCGCCTTTGAAGTCGGTGCGGAGGCCATAGCAGAGCACCGGCACGTCGAGCCGGTCGGCGACGCGGGCGAGCTGCCAAGCCTGATCCTTGGTCAGGAACTGAGCTTCATCCACGAACACGCAGTGGACGCGCTCGCGTTTGTTCTCGGTTTCGATGCGCGCGAAGAGGTCATCGCTCGTTGCGTAGAGCTCGGCCGCGCCGTGGACGCCGAGGCGCGAGGTGATCGCGCCATCGTCGGTCTCGGCGTAGAGCGCCGACGTGAACATCAGCGTGCGCATGCCGCGCTCGCGGTAATTATACGACGCCTGGAGAAGGATCGTCGATTTGCCGGCGTTCATCGCGGCGTACGAAAAATAGAGCTTCGCCATGCCCGTGAGCATGGGGAGATTCGCGCAGGCGACGTTGGGGCAAGCGGCGAGCGGCCGCGCGAGCCTGTTGAGAATTGCCCTTGCAAACCGATTCGCGAGCAGTGACGCTCGCGTAAAGCACAACAAGGGAGGCCGCGATGGCCAAGGCTGGCGTGAAGTACAAGCTGGAGCCGCAGGACGAGTTCACGCACGAGCCGGGCGCGGCCACGAACTACAATGAGAGCATGTATTTCAACGTGTTCGACGCCCAACGGAAAATGGGGGGCTGGTTCCGTATCGGCAACCGGCCGAACGAGCACTACGCCGAGATGACGGTGTGCATCTATCTGCCGGATGGGCGCGTTGCGTTCACGTTCGCGCGGCCGGAGATCGCCGACAACAAGGCGATGAATGCGGGCGGGCTCAGCGTTGAGGTGGTTCAGCCGTTCAAGCGCCTGAACGTGCGCTACAGCGGGAAGGCGCTGCTGCTCGCGCAGCCGCACGAGATGGCGGATCCGAAGGTGGCGTTCGCGAACAATCCGCGCGTGCCGTGCAGCGTCGATGTCGCGTTCACGGGTGTCTCGCCGATGTATGGCGGCGAGCTGGTGCGCGAGGACGGCACGTCATTCGAGATCGATCCCGAAAAGTCATTCGCGAAAGCGCATTACGAACAGCATTGCGCAGCGAAGGGTACGTTCAAGATCGGCGACGAGACGTTCGAGATCGACGGCTTTGGGCTGCGCGACAAATCGTGGGGCCCACGTCATTGGCAGGCGATCGATTGGTATCGCTGGTGCCCGATGAATTTCGGCCCGGATTTCGGTATGATGCTGTCGGTGATCGGCGACGGCAAAGGCGGCGCCCGCGAAGGCGGCATGGTGTTTGTCGATGGCGGCTACGATCTGATTTCAAAGTGCCAGATCGAGAGCGATTGGGACGCAAACGACTACCAAACGGCGCTGCGTGCAAAGGTCGAGACCGAAGGGGGGCGGAAGTACGAGGTTACGGGCCGCGTCGCGTCGCTCATTCCGCTTCGGAACCGGCGCACCACGCCGGACGGCCAGCAGCTGCAAACGCGCATCACCGAGGGCATGACAGAATATCGCTGCGGCGACCGCGTGGGCTACGGGATGAGCGAGTATCTCGATCAGATCGTGGACGGGAAGGCGACCGGGCGCGTTGCGGGCTACTGAGCGCGCCTTCGCGCTAAGCCCAGTCCGTCATTCGATTTTCGTGGAGCGGTGAACCTGCCAGCGAAGAGAGAAAGCTGGCTCCCCGGGTAAGATTCGAACTTACGACCAACCGGTTAACAGCCGGTTGCTCTACCGCTGAGCTACCGAGGAGCAGGCTCCAAAATCAGCATGCTGATTTTGGCTCCATACGAACTGCCCGCGCTAAAAGCGCGGGCGGCGCGCGCGGGGTGTCTATCAAGATCGGCGCCAGAGTGAAAGGGGCCGATGCTGCGCCGTTCCAGGCCGGCCTGTGGACAGTTTGGTCGTTGAGGGACACCGGACAGAAAAGAGGGGCCCGGTGAGGGGCCCCTCGAAGGCGTTGGGTATGGTGGGGTGTCTCCAAGGGAAGACAACGCCACTATGCCTTCGACCGGTAAACGGGACGTAAACTGGCTAACGCGCGTTCACCCTGCTTGCGATCAGTGAGCGTGCCCCGCGTGGCCGCCATCGGTAGCGCCCCGCGCGCGGACGCGGACGGGCGCTTCGAGCGTGAGACTGCCGGCGCGGGCAAAGCGCAGCGTCAGCGGAACCGATTGGCCGGCGGCGAGCGGCGCGTCGATCTCGTTCAGCATGACGTGCATGCCGCCTGGGGCCATGAGCGCGATCGCGTGCGCCGGGACGTCTAGTCCGCGAACGGCGCGCATCGCGGCGAGGTCGCCGTCCATGCGCATTTCGTGGAGGTCGACGCGGGCTGCGCGTGAGCTCTCAGCGACGATCAGCCGATCCGGTGCGTCGCCAGCATTGGCGATGACAACGTAGACGCCGGCGACTCGCGCGCCGCTTGGCGTTTCGTGCGCCCAGGCGTCGAGCACGCGGATGTCGCCCGCGATCGCGAGTGGCTCCGCAGTTGCAGCGGGCGGCGGCGGTTGCGGCGGCGCGCAGGCGGCGAGCGTGAGCGCGGCGGCGAGTGCTGCGAGGCGAATCATGTGCGCTTCCTCTTCGGGAGAAGCGTTAAACCGAGCAGAGCAGCCGCAGCGATGAAGGCGACGGCGATCATCATCAACACGTCGCGCGTCATGCGCCCGAGCGGATTGGCGAAGCTCCATTTGTGGATCGTGTCGAACGCCCAAGCGTCCGCGTTGGCAAGACCACTGGGCGCGCGGGCGGCGACGAGCGCTTCGCGCGGCGCGACGAAGATTGGGCGGTCGTCCGTTTCGACGCGCAGCACGGGCAGGCGTTTGTTGGCAAAGCCGTATTCGTTGTTGAACATCGCGATGAGCGACACAGCCGCGTTCGGCGGCGCGCCTGCGATGATGCGCGCGGCGGAGAGATCATCGAGATCGGCGCGCCACGCGCCGTCGGGGGCGAAGTAGAGGCCGGCATCCGCGGCTTCGACACGCCACAGAGTCTCGCCGCCAATGTTTATGGCGCGCAGATCGGAGACCGGCGCGCCGGCGATGCGCGGCGGCGCGCCTAACGCTGCGGGCTCCAGTTGCGGCGGGCGTGTCGCGGTCAGGTCCTCAGAGGCGAACAAATGAAAGAGTCCTGACCCGGCGAAGCTCAGTACAAAGGGTGCAGCGAGAACGCCGAGCCAGAGATGGACAGCGCGCCGGCCCTTCCCGCGCGCAGTGAGCGCCATGCGCAAACCGATCGAAGCGGTAACGAGCAGGCTGCCCACGAGTGCGAGGATGAGCGCGCGGCGAAGCGGTTCGACCGGGGCGAGGAATTGGAGCGTGTGGATGTTCTGAAACACGAACAGCATCACGCGCCGCGGGTTGTTGACGACGGCGGCGAGCCGATCGGCGCCGGTGTCGACATAGAGCGTGAGCGCGTCGGGCGTGTCGAAGCGCACGGCCCAGACGGGCAGCAGGCGATTGATGCTCGGATAATCCAGAGAGAAGCGCGTGACGCGCTCGACGCTCACGACGTTTGCGGTTGGCAGGCCAGCGTAGGCGCGCGCGAGTGCGATGGCATGCCGTTGTTCGGCGTTCGGCGCTTCGGCCCCGGTGCGTGCGTCGAATGCGCGGCCTTCGCCGCCGGCGCGCAGCGCGAGCCAGTGTTCGGCGCCATCCACGGCAATGAGCCGTATGTGCGCGGCGTCACTCCATCGCGCGCCTGTGAGCAGCGGGCCGGGCGCGACGAGACCTTCGGTGCGAAGAGACTGTGTTGGCGGCGCTTGGATTGCGGGACGCGGCGCCGTCCAACTCATAATCGGATGCAGAAAGCCCGTCGCCGCCCAGAGGACGGCGACGGCGCCTGCGATCCACGCCAAACGGCGATGGAGCGTTCGCATCATGAGGGCGCGCCGAACCGCACCGTCACGCCGCCGTAAACGGCGCGCGGCTCGCCCGGCCAATAGAGCGCGGAGGCGGGTGTCGCGGTCACGGCCGTTGAGAACGTCGCGATGTAGTTCTCGTCGGTTAGGTTGCGCGCATCGAGGAAGAAGCGCGCTGACCCAACATCGACACCGGCGCTGAGCCCCCACACCGCGTAGCCCGGCGCGCGCGTGGTGTTGGCGTAGTCGACCATCACGTCTTCCGGGATCCAGTTGAGGTTCGGCGTGACGAACCAGCCAGTGCTGGCGCGCCAAGTGAGTTCGCCGTGGAGCTGATGGCGCGGGCCGCCAGCCAATTCGTTGTCGCCAAACTGCGGATCGTTGTCGAAGTGGAAGTTGCTATAGGTGTACGCGGCAGCAACGGTGAGATCGCCAGCGTCCGTCTCGGCGATGCGCCATTGCGCGAACGCTTCGAGACCCATGTGGATGGTGTCGTTGGCGTTGAACGTCGCGGCCGGGTGCGAGGGATCGACGTTGTATTGCAGCATCTCGTCCTCGACGTTCGCGCGATAGAGCGCGACGTCGTAGAGCACGGGCCCGCTTTCGCCGCGCACGCCGAGTTCGCCTGTCCACGCGCGTTGCGGGCGGATGGGTTGGACGACGTTGTTCTGTACGAGTTCTGTGAACGTTGGCGGCTCGAAGCTGCGCGAGACGTTGCCGTAGACAGTGACGGCGTCGTTTGGGCGCAGCAGGAACCCGAGCTTTGGATTGAAGGCCTCGAAGCTGCGGTCGGCATTGAGCACGGTTGGGAACGTGCGGCGATAGAAGCGCTCGGTGCGGATCGCTTGCGCGCCGACGACGCCCGAGAGCGTATCGGTGATGCCGATCTCCGCTTCGCCGTAAACCTCTGCCGTCTCCGCGTCCTGGTCGGCCGCGAAGGCGAGTGCGCCTTCTTGGCCGTTCACGTTGATGAACTGGCGCGCGTTGTTGTCGCCGCGCGTGAAGCTTGCGCCGAGCGTCCAGCGGCGCAGCGCGCCGGTGTCCGACTGGTCCTCGATGCGGGCGAAAAGGCCCCAATCGAGGCTGTCATGGTCCACGACTTGGAAGATCGGGTGATAGAGCGACTTGGAGAAACCCCAGGCGCCGACTTCCGCTTCCGCTCCGGCGAAATCGAACGTGTGCCGTATGGAAGCGCGCGCGGAGCGGATGTCGCGTGCTTGGTCGCCGGTGATGTTGGCGGCGGCGGCGATGCGGGGCGTTGTGAGCGCTTGCGTGCGCGTCAGAGAACCAGGGATTTCCTGGTTGATCTCGTTGAGGTTCAGCGTGACGCGCGTCTCCCCTGCAGCCCATTGCACGCCGCTGTTGAGCGAAACGCGCGTGCTTTCGGTGACGAGCTGATCGCGGAAGCCTTCGATGTCTGTCGCGGTGACAGAGGCGAAGATGTCGGCGTTCTCACTGGCAACGCCGCCGCGCAGGTTGGCGCGGAACGTTTCCCACGAGCCGGCTTCGAGGCGCGCGCTGAGCGGCGCGGGCAGATCGCGGCCGGTGGGCGTTGCGAGATTGACGGCGCCCCCGAGGCTGGCTGCGCCATAGCGAAGACCGTTCGCGCCGCGGTAGACTTCGATGCGTTGCGCTGACAGTGGATCGATCTCTTGGAAATCACCGGCGCCGTCGGCGAGGTTCACCGGAACGCCATCTAGCCGCAGAATCATTCCGCGCATGTGGAAGCCGCGCGAGAGGCCCGAGCCGCGCACAGAGAGGCGCACTTCTTCGCCAAAGCGTGGGTCGGCGATCACGCCAGGAGACAGGCGGAGCGTATCGGCGAAGGAAACGGAGAGGCGGTTCTCGAACGCTTCGAACGGCACGAGATCGACACCGCCGGGAACGTTGTTGAGATCGGCGGCGGCGTCCGCCTGGCTTTGCGGAATGCGCCGGCCGAGCACGACGATGGAATCGGCGCGGGCGGCTTGCGCCATCAACAATGCGGCGTCGGATGATGTTTCTTGCGCGGCAGCAGGCGCGACGGCGCCGGCCACTGCAGCGGCGCCGAGCACGGCGCCCAATACGAACTTGGACATAAGATGCTTTCGTCTGGCGCGCCTTGCCGGCGCGCATGCACGGGACTGAACGAGCCTGTGCTCGCGGCGTACGGATCAGACGAGAGTGGGAGGACCGCGCGCGGGCAGCGGCGGACCGGTTTGAGAAACGGCGTCGTTCTCGACGGTGCGGGCTGTCGCAACGCGGACGTAGCTCTGCAGCGGCGCTGCGATGCTGACGACGTCATTGGAAAGCGCGGGCGCGGTCAGACTCGCGAAGACGCAATGGTCGGCGTTGGCGGCGGGCGTGTTCTGATCGTGGCCGCCTCCCGGCGCATCGAGCGCGACGGTGACCGCGCCGTTGGCGGTGCAGAGCACGACGGTCGCGGGGCCCTCGCTGGCAAGCATGTAGCCGGCTGGGATCGCGGCCTTGAGCATGAACGCGACCAACGCGAGCCAAAGGCCCGCGCGCCGCATGTCAGAGAGGATGCCCCGCCCGCTCATGCGCCCATCGTGGGCGCGGGCGGCGGCGGTTCGCAAACGGCCAAACGCCGCAGGCGCTGGGTCATTGGGGCGGTTCGCCCGACACGGGCGGCGTATTGATCGGCCAGGAGCCCGCCTTGGCGCGGCCACAGGGTTCTGTTATCTCCCGGCCCCGCCCGAAACGGCGTGGCCTCGTGGCGGAGTGGTGACGCAGCGGATTGCAAATCCGTGCACCCCGGTTCGATTCCGGGCGAGGCCTCCAGCCCTTCCAGCGTGCGACGCTGGCCAGCCTTGCCCGAGCCCGCCCGAAGCGCGTATCCCCCCGGCATGACCGGCACGCTCGATTTCGCCAAGGCCCGCCATTCGATGGTGGAGAGCCAAGTCCGCACCAGCGACGTGACGGACCCGCGCATTATCTCTGCGATGCGGACGATCCCCCGCGAGCGCTTCGTGCCGGCGCATCTGCGCACGCTGGCTTACGCCGATCTCGATCTTGAAGTTGCCGCCGGGCGGTTCCTGTTGAAGCCGCGTGAGCTGGGGAAGCTGATCCAGAACCTCGCGCCGCAGCCGCACGAGCGCGTGCTCGAGCTCAACGGCGCGACCAGCTACGGCGCGGCGATTCTGGCGGCGTGTTCGAACGACGTGACCTCGCAAGACGGCGACGCGAACCTTTCCTTTGCGGCGCGCGCCGCGCTCGAATCGTCTGGCGTTGTGGGGGTGAAGACGGTTTCGACGGCGCTGAACGAGGGCTGGGCCGAGGGCGCGCCCTACGATGTGATCTTGCTCAACGGAGCGGCGGAAGTGATTCCGGATGCGTGGTTCAAGCAGCTGGCCGAGGGCGGCCGCATGGGCGTGATCGTGCGTGACGGCGTCACCGGGCAGGCCCGGATATATACGCGTTCGCAAGAAACGGTCGCTTACCGTGTGGCGTTCGATTCGGCGCCGCCGGTGACGCCGGGCCTGACGCGCGCGCCTGCCTTCACGTTCTGAACGGCGCAAACGTCAAAGCTCCAGCCGGCAGCGCAAGCGGCCAGGGGCGGGCATGCGGTTACTGATTTCGGCGGCGCTCGCCGCGGCGTTGGCGCCTGCAGTTCAAGCGGAAACGCTCGCTGATGCGCTGGCCGCCGCCTATCGCAACAATCCGACGTTGGAGGCCGCGCGCCTCTCCGCGCGGGCGGCCGACGAAGGGCGCGCGCAGGCGCGGGCGAACTATCTGCCGCAAGTCGATGTGACGGGCACGATCGGCACGCGCGAGTCCAGCACGGGCGGTGTCGACAATCCGAACACGGAGCCGACGACGGTTGGCGTCGTCGCAAGCCAAGCGCTCTACACGGGCGGCTTCCGTGGCGCGCAGAGCCGGTTGGCGCGCGCCAACCAGGAAGGCGCACGCGAAGTTCTGAGGGGCACAGAGCAAGACGTGTTGCTTGCGGTGATCTCCGCCTACGTCGATGTGCGGCGCGACGAAGAGATCGTGCGTATCCGCCAGAGCAACGTCGAAGTGCTTTCGCGTCAGGAAGAAGAAGCGAGCGCGCGATTCGAGGTCGGCGACACGACGCGCACGGATGTCGCGCAGTCCGGCGCGCGGCTCGCGGGCGCGCGGTCTGGGTTGTCGCAGGCGGAGTCCTCGCTTGAAGCCTCGCGCGCGCGCTACATGGCGCTGGTTGGACAAGCGCCGCAGACCTTAGAGGCGCCGCCGCCTTCGCCAGACATCCCGCGCTCGCTGGAGGAAGCCGCCGAGCAGGCGCTGGCGCTCAATCCAGATTTGCGCCGCGCGCGCCAAGGCGAGCGTGCGCAGCGCGCGCAAACGGGCATCGAGCGCTCCGCTTTGTTGCCGCAGCTGTCGGTCGTTGGGCGCTACGATGAGACAGATGACCGGAACGGTTTTACGCCAGACACCGAAGCGACGAGCGCGGTGGCGCAATTGTCGGTGCCGCTGTTTGAAGGCGGGTTTGCGCGCTCGCGCGTGCGGCAAAGCCGGATCAATGAAGCGCGCGCCGCGCAGCTCACGGAAGAGGCGCGGCGCGGCGTCCTCTCCTCTCTCACCGCCGCATGGAACAATCACGTCGCGGCGCGGCGCGTGGTGGAATCGTCGCGCTTGCAGCTTTCGGCAAACGAACTCGCGTTCGAGGGCGTGGAGGCTGAGCGCAGTGTCGGTTTGCGCACGACGCTTGATGTTTTGAACGCGCAACAAGAGCTGCTGGATTCGCGGCTCGCGGTCGTCAGCGCGGAACGCGACGCGTATGTGGCGCAACATGCGCTGTTGCAAGCCATTGGGCGGCTCGATGGCGCAGTGCTCGCTGTTAACGCGCCTTTATACGATCCGGCCGAGCATGGCCGGGCGGTGAGTCGGACTTTGCTGTCCACAGAGCCGGCCGAGATTCCACTGCGCGGGCGCTGAGGAATACGGCAGGCGCGGTGGAGCGAATCGGACTGCAGCGTTAGGTTTTTCGAGTCGACGACTCAGTTTGCGTGAACGGGGCTGCAAACATGGCGCTCAAGGAAGCTCAGCCGGAACCCTCCATGGAGGAGATTCTGGCGTCTATCCGCCGGATTATTTCGGAGGAAGAAGAAGCGCCGAAGGCAGAGACGCTGGAGCTTTCGCAGCCAGCGCCGCCGCCCGCCGATGATGATCTGATGGTGTTTGACGCGGAAGAGGCGCCGCCGGCGCCGCAGCCGGTTCAGGCCGCGCCTGCGCCGATCGTGCAGCAAGCGCCGCCGCGCGCTGCGGCGCCCGCGCCGGTCGCGCAGCATTACGCGCCGCCAGCCGCTGAGGGCGAGACGATCATTTCGCAGCCGACGGCTTCGGCCGCGGCCGGTGCGCTGACGCGCTTGGCCGGTTCGCTGCGCATTGCTGAGCAGCCGGGCCAGACGGTCGAGGGCGTGGTCCGTGAACTTCTGAAGCCGATGCTGAAGGAATGGCTGGACCAAAACCTTCCGGCGATCGTGGAATCCCGCGTTGAGGCGGAACTCGAGCGCATCGCGCGCCTCGCCCGCTAAGGCCCCTTAGTTCGCATCCCCGGTTCGCCGGGGTATAGAGAGACGCCGCTGGGGCTCCCGGCGGCGTCTTTCGTTTCAAGGCTCAATTACTCGAAAATGCTCGAAACCACGTTCGATCCGAAGACCGTTGAGCCGCGCTGGAGCGCGGCGTGGGAAAAGTCTGGCGCCACGGCTGCGCGCGGCGACGCCAAGGACGCGTTCTGCATCGTGATCCCGCCGCCGAACGTAACGGGCTCGCTCCACATGGGGCATGCGCTCAACAACACGCTGCAGGACGTGCTGGTGCGGTTTGAGCGGCTGCGCGGCAAGGCGGTGCTGTGGCAACCGGGGCTCGATCACGCGGGGATCGCCACGCAACTCGTCGTCGAGCGCCAACTCGCGGAGCAAGGCGGCAACCAGGATCGCAAATCGCTCGGGCGCGAAGCGTTCGTGAAACGCATCTGGGAATGGAAGGAACAGAGCGGCGGCACGATTTTGAATCAGTTGCGCCGGCTCGGTTGCACGCCCGATTGGGCGCGCGAGCGGTTCACGATGGATGACGGGCTCTCCGCCGCCGTGCGCAAAGTGTTCGTGCAGCTCTACAAGGAAGGGCTGATCTATCGCGACAAGCGCTTGGTGAATTGGGATCCGCGGCTTGAGACGGCGGTGAGCGATCTCGAAGTCGAGAACATCGAGGTCAAAGGCAACCTTTGGCACATCCGCTATCCTCTTGTTGACGATCCCGAACAGCACATCGTGGTCGCGACCACGCGGCCGGAGACGATGCTGGGCGACGTCGCGGTTGCGGTGAACCCGAACGATGAGCGCTACACGGCGTTGATCGGCAAGATGGTGCGGCTGCCGCTGACGGACCGGACGATCCCGATCATCGCGGATGAGTACGCCGATCTCGAAAAGGGCTCGGGCGCGGTGAAGATTACGCCGGCGCACGACTTCAACGACTTTGAAGTCGGCAAGCGCCATGCGCTGCCGATCATCGACATTCTCGACGAGAAGGCGCGGCTCAACGACGTCGCGCCGCCGCGCTATCGCGGGATGGACCGGTTTGCCGCGCGCAAGACGATTGTCGCCGATCTGGAGGAGCAAGGGCTGCTCGAAAAGGCCGATGCGATCACGCATGCGGTGCCGCACGACGAGAAGTCGAAGAGCGTCATCCTTGAGCCGCGGCTGACGGAGCAATGGTACTGCAACGTGAAGCCGATGGCGGATGTGGCGCTCGCGGCGGTGCGTGACGGGCGCACGAAGTTTACGGCTGAGCAATGGGAGCGCGTCTATTTCCGTTGGCTGGAAAACATCGAGCCGTGGTGCATTTCGCGCCAGCTGTGGTGGGGCCACCAAATTCCGGTTTGGTACGGGCCGGACGGGCATCAGTTCTGCGAAGAGAGCGAAGCGGCGGCGCAGGCGGCTGCGCGCGCGCATTACGGCAAGGACACCGCGCTGCGGCAGGACGAAGACGTGCTCGACACCTGGTACTCGTCCGCGCTGTGGCCATTCTCGACGCTCGGCTGGCCCGAGAAGACGCCAGAGCTGCAGCGCT
>CAZXNY010000002.1:0-39250 GCA_964642205.1 uncultured Caulobacteraceae bacterium | reverse complement strand
CCGCAAGTCCCGCGCCTTCCGCATCCATCGGCGGCGGCTTCAGCGCATCGAGCCGTTCGGGATGCTCGAGCGCCGCCATGGTGCGCGCCGCCCAGGTTTCCTCAAGCCCGCACGCCGCTACGAACGCCGCGCGCAGGCCTACGTCGCCAAGCGTCAAGCGCGGCGCAACGCCCGCCGCGGCGCACGCCTCCAGCGCTACCGCGATGACCGCCGCTTCTTCCTCGACCCCGAAGGCGCCGCGCCCCAGCCATTCCGCGCCGATCTGCACGAACTCGCTTTCGCGCAGCGAGCCCGCCGCTTGTTGGCGAAACACCAAGCCCTCATACGCAACGATCGCGGGAAGCTGTGGCATCGTGAACGCGGCGCGCACCGCCGGTGCTGTCATATCCGGCCGCAAGCACAGCTCATCGCTCACCAGGAACGCGCGCCGGCGCAGATCCTCGCCCGAAAGCTCCAGATAGACTGCGGCCGGCTGCAACACTGGCGGCGCAACCCACGTCGCGCCAAGCTTTTCGATCACCGCCCGCACGCTCATGACAGCATCGCTTTCACAGCAGCAGCGACATTCGCGCGCGGCGCTTCGATCTGCACTTTGTCCTGCGCGCCCTTCCAAGCGTCGCGATCATCGCCCGCGAGCTTCGCTTGTTCCGCGCCCAGCGCGAGGTTCTTCAACGTGACGACGCCCTTGTTCTTCTCGTCTTCACCCTCGATCACCGCGACCGGCGCGCCGCGCTTATCGGCGTACTTCAACTGCGCCTTCATCCCGCCGCCGCCGAGATAGACTTCCGCGCGCACGCCGGCCTTGCGCAGATCATCGGCAATCGCGAACGAATCGGCCACGCGCGCTTTATCCATCACGAGCACAACAACAGGCCCGGCCTCGCTCGCATTCGATCGCTGCGCAGTTGCCAACGCGGCCGCCAGCCGCGAAACGCCAATCGAGAATCCCGTCGCTGGAATCGCCTCGCCGCGAAAGCGTGAGACGAGATCGTCGTACCGCCCGCCGCCGCCGACGGAGCCAAAGCGCACCTTCTCGCCGCGCTCGTCCGTCATCTCCAGCATCAGCTCGGCTTCAAACACCGGCCCGGTATAATATTCGAGCCCGCGCACCACCGTCGGATCGAACGCCACGCGCTCTTCACCGACGCCCAGCGCACGCAGCACCGTATCGATCGTACGCAATTCCGTCAGCGCCGCTTCTCCTGCCGCAGATTGCACGGCGCAACGTTCCAAGTTCGCGAATGTCGTCGCCGTGCTCGCTGCGCCCGCACCGACAAGATCGAGCACTGCTTTGGTCTGCGCCGCATCGAGATCGGCGCCCTTCGTAAAGTCGCCGCTCTCGTCCTTGCGCCCGCGCCCAAGCAAAGCCTCGACGCCAACCGCGCCCAGGCGATCGAACTTGTCGATCGCGCGCAGCACAACGAGGCGCTTTGCAAAGTCACCAGCGCCGACGCCGATGTTTTCGAGCACGGCGTCGAGCAGTCCGCGCGTCGAGACCTTGAGCTTGTAATCGCCGCGCCCCACGCCCGCATTTTCGAGCGCCGCGCACGCCATCGCGATCATCTCGGCGTCGGCCGCAGGCCCAGGCGCGCCAACTGTATCGGCGTCGCATTGGTAGAACTCCCGGAAACGTCCCGGCCCCGGCTTCTCGTTGCGCCACACCGGCCCCGCCGCCCAGCGGCGATAGGGTTTGGGGAGCGCGTCGAAATTCTCGGCCACGAACCGCGCCAGCGGCGCCGTCAGGTCATAGCGGAGCGAGACCCATTGCTCGTCGTCGTCCTGCAGCGCGAACACGCCCTCGTTCGGCCGGTCCTGATCCGGCAGGAACTTGCCCAGCGCGTCGGCGTACTCGAACGCGCTCGTCTCCAGCGGCTCGAAGCCCCAGGCCTCGTAGACGCTTGAAATCTTGGAGATCAGAGCCCGCTCAGCGCCAAGATGCCCGCCGCGCCGGTCCATAAAGCCGCGCGGGCGGCGCGCCTTCGGGCGGAACGTGTCTTTCGGGGCGGACATGGACTTGAGCTTCGCTGTTTGGAGGGTGAGGGACGTACCGGAAGCCCTGCCGCGCCGCAACAAACGTCCCTAACACGCCCGGCCGACGAGTGGCGCGCCGCTTGCACCCCAGCCAAGCGAAATGCTCACCTGTCTCGCTTTCGCCGCCGCGCTCACCGCCCAGACTCCAGTTTCTGGCCCCGCCTCCCTGCCCGATTTGGCGCATGAGGTGCTGACTGACGCGCAAGCGCTCAACGCGCGCACCGTGGTGAACGCCGAGTTCACCGCCGCGCTCGAAGACTTCTCGACGGACGCTATGGCGCTCTCAGACGCGCTGCGCGCCGCTGGCGTCACACAGGACATGCCCTGCATCTTCCGCGGCATCTCGGAAGACGCCCGCGCCCGCCTCGCAGATTTCGGCGCAGCTCAAACCGACGCGCACCGCACCGAGGCGCTCACCGCGCTCCACGTTCTGCTCGACGACGCGATCCTGCTCGCGCCTATGGCCGAGGCCGAAGCCCGCCGCGCCCAGGAAGCCACCGCCGCTCCGGCGAACTAACTAGGAAGCGTACTTCACCGAGCAGCCATACGGCGTCGTTTGCGCGGTCGCGACCGCGCGGCCGGCGCGCATGTCCGCCAGAGCCGCGCGCACATAGTTCGTCGCACCTTCGAGCGAAGACGGCGCAGCGCGCGGGCGATCGTCGATCGCGCCTTGGTACACGATCACGCCCTGCGGGTTGATGATGAACATGTGCGGCGTGGTGCGCGCACCATAGAGGTGGCCGACCGTGCCCGAAGGATCGAGCAAAATCGCGGTCGGGGCGGCTTGCGCCGTC
The DNA here is from genome assembly GCA_964642205.1 of uncultured Caulobacteraceae bacterium. Taxonomy (GTDB): domain Bacteria; phylum Pseudomonadota; class Alphaproteobacteria; order Caulobacterales; family Aquidulcibacteraceae; genus JBEVOS01. The sequence goes on along the minus strand of CAZXNY010000002.1, from coordinate 36,425 downwards.
GTCGCGATCTGACGTGCGCGCGCGCCGTCCGCGTAACCTTGCTCGCCCGGCGCCGAAGAGATCACCGAGAGCCACACCGCGCCGCCCGCGATCGCATCGCGCATCGTGCCCTGCATGTTGCCGCTATCGTAGTGCTTGCGGACATACGGGCAGCCGTCATTGGTCCATTCGAGGATCACAGTGCGGCCCGCGAATTCCGAAAGCTGGCGCGTTGCGCCATTCGCATCCGCGGTCGAGAAATTCGGCGCGCGCGCGCCATTCGCGACCGAGGCCTCCGCCGGGCGCGCCAGGTAATAGCCCGCGCCCGCCACGCCCACGGCGGCGACGCCTGCGCCAACGATCAGATTGCGACGCGTCAGAATGCTCATCGGTCACTCTCCTCTTCCACCGCGCCGATCACGATGGCCTCTGTCAAAACTTGCGGAAGCACGACGGGCTGTGCTGAGCCCGGCGCGTAATAAAGATAAAGCGGCACGCCGTCGCGCCCATGTTGGGCGAGCGCACCCGCGATCTCAGCATCCCGGTTGGTCCAATCGGCTTCGAGATAGACGATGTCATTGTCCTCAAACGCCGCCGCAACGCGCGATGAATTGAGCGCTGTGATCTTGTTCACCTGACACGTCACGCACCACGCGGCGGTGAAGTTTACGAACACGCCGTGCCCTTGGTTCACCAGTTCTGTGACGCGCGTCTGGGACCAAGCCGTCGCTTCGATCTCCGCCGTCGTCGTCGCTTCCGCGGGCGTCGAGAGCGGGCGCCATCCGCTCAGCGCGACGGCGACAACCACCAGCGCGCCCGCGATCCGCCAGCCAACGCCCCAGCGCCCGACCGTCACGAAGAACGCCAGCGCCGTCGCCGCCGCCAGCAGCACGAGCAAGCCGTTTGCGCCCGCCTGCGCCGTCAGCACCCAAGCCAGCCAAACAGCCGCCGCGAACATCGGGAACGCAAGCACGATCTTCGCGCGCGTCATCCAAGCGCCGGGCTTGGGCAAGAACTTCTGCAGTTGCGGCAAGAACGAAAGCGCCGTGAAGGGCAGCGCAAAGCCGAGGCCGAGCGCGGCGAACACAAGCAGCGTCGTCGCTGGCCCCTGCGTCGCCGCATATCCCGTGGCGCTCGCCATGAATGGCGCGGTGCAGGGCGTCGCCGCGATCACCGCCAGCGCGCCCGTGAAGAACGCGCCCGCCGCGCCGCGCTGCGCCGCGAGCCCGCCGCCGACGTTTTGCAGCGAGCCGCCAATCTCGAACGCGCCCAACAGATTGAGGCCGATCGCGAAGAACAGAAGCGCAAGCGCCGCCACGATCACCGGCGATTGGAGTTGGAAGCCCCAACCGATCGCCTCACCGCCGGCCTTCAAAGCGACCAGCACGCCCGCGAGCGCCAGGAATGTCACCATCACGCCGGCGAGGAAGAACAGCCCGCTGCGCCGCGCTTCGCGCGCATCGCCGCCATGTGAGGCGAGGCTGAGCGCCTTGATCGAGAGCACCGGAAAGACGCACGGCATTATGTTGAGCAACAAGCCACCCGCGAACGCGAGTAGGAGCGCCAGCGGCAACGTCACATCGCTCGCCGCGCCGCTTTGCGCCGCCGCTTCCCCGCCCGCGCCAGGCAGCGCCGGTCCCGGCGTCGCGCGCACTTCGTAGGCGCGCCGCACCCACGCGCCATCGACGCGCTCTTCGACCGTCAGCACGCCCTCGAGTTCGCTCTCGCCCAAGTCCTGCGCCGCGCCAGGCTTGGCCATCAGCGCAACGCCGGCTGGGCCAAGGCTCGCATTCTCAGGCGCAGCGTGTTCGATCGCATCGCCGCGATACGGGAAGAAGTGCGGATCGCGCACGCGCGCGCTGCCGCCGGCCAGCGGATCGCCCGCAAACGTAAAGCGCGCGCCGCCTGTGATTGGCGTAACGCGGCCTTCGATTGCGCCCGCGCGTGGCAGTTCGGAAACCGCGCGCGCAATGCGCGGGCCCCACGTGGGGTCGTCCGAGCCCTGCGCCGCAACCGGTACAGTCAGCGTCAGCGCGGCTTCTTCGGGAATGCAGATGTCGCTGCACACGAGCCATGTCGCTTGCGCCGGGAGCGTCAGCGTATCGCCGGGACGCGCATTCGCGGGCGCCGTCACCTCGACCGGAAACAGCACCTCGTTCGAGTAGCCGTAGTTCACAAGGATATCGAACGGGATGCGCTCGGGCGCCGGGTACTGGAGCGGTCCTGTCGTCACGCCGGCCGGCGCGCGCCACACGATCTCCGTCGGCTCGCCGCTATCGCCTGGATTGCGCCAGTAGGTATGCCAGCCCTGCCGGATGTTCTGCCGGAAGACGACCGTGAACGTCTCCCCTGGCGCTACCGCCGCGCGGGCGCTGTGCAACTCGGCCTCGACATTGTCGGTGCGCACAGGCTCCGCCGCCGCCGGCCACGCAAGCGCGAAGGCCGAAACCAGCATGGCGGCCAGGGCCGGTAGAAACGCCCGAACGATAAGCCTCATGCCTCGCACCTAGCGCGCCCAGCCCGCGCCCGCCAACCCTCTCGCCCAATCGTGAAGGCAGCCCAAAGCAAATGGGCGGAGCCTTGCGGCTCCGCCCATTCAATTCGTTTCGCTGTCGCGCCAGGTTACGCCAGCGGCGTCGCCGCCTGGATGCGGGCCGCGCGCGAGAGGATCTTCGGCCAGAGCCCCAGCGACAGCAGGTGCGCGTGCATCACCGCCGAGACGCCCCGGTCCCGAAGCTCGATGTAGGTGTCCTTCGGAAGCTCATTCACTTTCTGATCCGAGATCCGGAGATACTCGCCGATCTTCTGCGGCTCGTCCGGCGTGCCGTCGGGCTTGGCGCGCGGCAAAGCCAGCGGCGTCAGTTCGAACAGGTTGTGATCTTCCATCAGCTTGACGAACTCTTGGGTCCGGCGGCCAAGAACGTCGAACTCACGGCAGAACTGGATCGCTTCCTGCGTGTAGCGCGAGGGCTGATCGCCTTCGAAGAAAGGCAGCTCCGGCGCGTTGGAGACCATCTTAGCCGCGCGATCGATGCACACGAGCACCCGGTCGCCTTCCTGCCCGTTCTGCTGCTGCTGCGCCTGCGGGCCGCCCGCGATGATCGGCAGGAACGGATAGCGCCGCGCGAACGCCGGCAGATACACTTCCGGATCGAGCGCGCCATCGCCGGCGAGAAACACGTTCATGCCCGGGCGAAGCCCCATCACCGCAAGCGGCGTCTTCGATTGCGTGTCGAAGATGATCGGGTAGCACACGGCCGCGAGGCCAAACTCATCGACCGTCAACGGGATGAGGTGCGTTTCCGCGAGGAACGAGAACGGATTTTGAACTTGGCTGACGCCGAGCCCGCGATGCTTCTCCTGCGAAAGCGGCTCAAGCTGCCGGTAGAAGAGAATTTGTCCCAGAGATTGTTCGCCCTGGCCCGCCGTCGTCATTCTCACACTCCGGTTATCCCGCTGGAGGCGCTCTCAACCACGAAAGACCGTGCGAGGCAACACGCGGGCGCCGGTACATACCGCCTTTTCAGAAACGGCGCGCGTGCTACCATCCCCACGAAAAGCTAGGAAAAAGCCCGCCGGGAGGCTGAGCGGGCGCCAAGGGAGGCCCCGCGCATGCCGATCGAACTCGACGTCGTCAAAGAAGCTCTCGCCGCTAAGCCTGAGCCGCGGCCGTTTTCCTATGGCGACAAGGACGTGATGCTCTACGCGCTCGGCATTGGCATGGGCGCCGATCCGATGAACGAGCGGGAATTGCCGTTCGTCTACGAAAAGGGCCTCAAGGTTGTCCCGACGGCCGCGACCGTGCTGACGGCGGGCGCCGCGCGTGGCGGCGGCGGTTCGCGCTCGCTCGGCATCAACTTCCTGATGGTCGTCCACGGCGAACAACGCCTGACGCTGCACCGGCCGCTGAAACCGGCCGACGAACTCACCACCGAGAGCCGCCTCATCGCCGCCGTCGACAAGGGCAAGGACAAGGGCGCCGTCATTTATAACGAGACGACGTGGCGCGAGAAAAACGGCGATCCGGTCGCGACGCTCACTGGCGCCACCTTCGCGCGCGGCGACGGCGGCTGGGGCGGCCCGAGCGAAGGCGGCCCGGCGGTCCACGAAGTGCCTAAGCGCGCGCCCGATAAGGAACTCGCGATCACGACGCGGCCGGACCAGGCGCTGATCTACCGCCTCAACGGGGACCGGAATCCGCTCCACTCCGATCCGGACGTCGCCAAGAAGGCCGGCTTCCCGCGCCCGATCCTGCATGGCCTCTGCACATACGGCGTCACCTGCCGGGCGGTGCTCGAATCGTACTGCGATCTCGAACCGGCGCGCCTGAAGGCGTTCGACGTGCGGTTTTCCTCTCCAGTCTATCCGGGCGAAACGATCGTCACCAAGATGTGGAAGGACGGCGATACAGTGTCGTTCGAGGCCTACATCAAGGAACGCCCGAACGTGACCGTCATCAAGAACGGCCGCGCCGTCGTCGCCTAGCACCGCAAAGGGAGTGACGGGGCGAGACTTGCGCTAAACACGCGCCATGACTCGCCTCGCCGCTCTCGCGCTTGCCCTTCTCGTCGCCGCCTGCGGCCCGCGCGCGCCAACGCCGCAAAGCGCCTTCGACGGGCGCGTGACCGATTGGACGCGTGAGATTCTGGCCGAGAGCCCGGAACTCGCCACCCGCGCAGGTGTCGATGAAGCGACGGCCGGCGCAGGCTTCCGCCGCCGGCTTGATGACCGCAGCCCGGACGCCGATGAGCGCCGGCGCACCGCCGCGCTCCGGCGCGTGGCCGAGCTTCGCGCCATCGATGCGGACGACCTGACCGGCGAAGAGGCGATCACCTACCAAACCCTCGAGGCGCAATTCGCCGCCGCTTCCGAGGGCGCGGCATTTTCTTTCGGCGGTTTCACGCAGCTTGGCGGCGCAACGCCGTACGCATTCAATCAACTCGACGGCGCCTACCTCGAACTGCCCGACTTTCTCGACACGCGCCACGCCATCATGAGCCTCTCCGATGCGGAAGACTACGTCGCGCGCCTGCGCGCCGCGCCCGCCGCGATCGATGGCGACACGAACCGCATGCGCCGCGACGCCGAAGCTGGCGTCATTCCCCCGCTCTTCATCATCGATCGCACGCTCGCCAATCTCGATTCCGCCGTCAGCGTGCCGGCGGGCGCGCAAATCTACGTCACCAGCCTGCGCGATCGCCTCGCCCCGCTCACCGCGCCCGGCGCCGATGGCGCACAGCACGCGGATGCGCCGCGCGCCCAAGCGCTCATCACGCAAGCCGAAGCGATCGTGCGCGACCGGATCGTGCCTGCGAACCAGCGCGCTGCCGCATTGCTGCGCAGCCTGCGTCCGCGCGCGACCAATGACGCGGGCGTCTGGCGTTTGCCTGAGGGCGAAGCGTTCTATCGCGCAACGCTCAAAATCGAGACCATGACGGATCTGACGCCCGACCAGATTCATCAGATCGGCCTGCAGCGCGTCGCCGCCCTTACCCGCGAACTCGATGTCGCGCTCCGCCGCCAAGGCATGGCGCAAGGTACAGTCGGCGAGCGGCTCGCGCTCATGACCGCCGATCCGCGTCATCGCTACGCGGAAACCGAGGAAGGCCGCGCGCAATTGCTCGCCGACGTGCGTGCGCGCGTCGCGCATGTCATGCAACTCGCGCCGAACTGGTTTTCGACGCTGCCGCGCGCCGCGCTCGAAGTGCGCCGCGTGCCGCTCGCGGCCGAAGCCGCGTCCTCCGGCGCGTATTACGAGCCGCCGTCACTCGATGGCTCGCAGCCCGGCATCTACTACATCAACATGCGCAGCCTGGCGGAGATGACGCGCATCGATCTGCCGACGCAGGACTATCACGAGGCAGCCCCAGGCCATCACTTCCAGATCGCGCTCGCGCGGGAGCGCGCCGATCTTCCGCTGCTGCGGCGCCTGATGGGTTTTTCCGCCTACGCGGAAGGCTGGAGCCTCTACGCGGAGCAACTTGCCGATGAGCAGCGCTTGTACGAGCGCGATCCCGTCGGGCGCATCGGCTATCTGCGCTGGCAGCTCTGGCGCGCAGCGCGCCTCGTTGTCGATACCGGCCTCCACGCCAAACGTTGGACGCGCGAAGAAGCCATCGCCTATCTATCAGGCGTCACCGGCGACGCACCTGGCGTGATCGTTTCGGAAGTCGAGCGCTACGTCGTGTGGCCCGGCCAAGCGTGCAGCTACGAACTCGGCCGACGCGAGATCGAGGCGCTCCGCGAAGAAGCGCGCAACCGCCTCGGCCCCGACTTCGACCTCAAGGGCTTCCATGACAGCGTGCTGCACGAAGGCGAGTTGCCGTTCTCCGTGCTGGGCGGCCAGGTGCGCGCGTGGATCGCCACGCGCGCAGAAGAGGCCGCCCGGCGCTAGCTAGAAACGATAGCCAACGCCTGTTGCGATCACCCACGGATCGATGTCGACATCCGCGCGGATCGCGCCGTTGTTGAGCGACACCTCCGAATTGATCCAGATGCGTCGCGCATCGATGTTGATCGACCAGTGGTCGTCCAGGCGAATATCCGCACCGATCTGGATCGCCGGGCCGATGCTGTCATCGTAGGAGATGTTCGTCACCGGGCCGCCGCCGGGGAGCTCCTCGTTGAAGAAGTGCGTATAGTTCACGCCCGCGCCGACATACGGCTCGATATTGCCGAAATTGGTCCAGCGGTACTTCAGCGTCACCGTCGGCGGAAAGTGCGTGACCTCCCCGAGATCGACGCGGCCAAGGCTCGTGTTGATCGCCGCAACCTCGTGCTGCGCGATGCAGCACAACAGCTCTGCCGACACGTGATCGTTGAAGAAGTACTCGATCTGTACGGACGGCACGACCTCATCCGAGATGTCAGCCGTCCCGCCAATGCCCGAAATCGTTGCGCTCTCGTCGGGCAGCACGGCGATCGCGCCGAACTTGATCTGGACGTTGTCGAGCACCGAAGCATTGGCCGGCGCGGCGAGCGCGCCCATGCCCAATGCAAACGCGGCGAACGCCGCGCGTGTGACCTGTTTCATACCTGCTCTCCCGCGCGTCCCGCCGGGATCAAGCCGCGCAGCGCCCGCGCGCTGTTTGACGCCAATCAAGCCGCGCCGTGGCCGAACGCCGCGCAAACGACACACCCCGGCAAAATCTTTCCGCGCCGCAAGTCCGGCAAAACCGCGCCACATCGCCGCCGCGATCCGGGCGCGGCCTCGCATGCACGCCAAATCGCGTTCATGCGGGAGGACGAGCATGACATTGAGACTGAAGAAGCGCTGGGCGATGGCGCTCGGCGCGCTTGTGCTGGCCAGTTGCACGACGCAATCGGCCGAAGGGCCTAAGGACGGCGTCGAAGACGTGATCGTCACCGGCGAATACAACCGCCAAGATCCCGCGCCCTACCCGCCGCCGCCCGCGCCACCCCCGCCTCCGCCTGCGATGGCGGCGCCCATGCAGGGCTACGCGATGGGCCGTGTCGCCGGCGGTTTGACGCAAGCGCAAATGGCGCCGCAGCCGATGCCAGGCACGGTGGATCGTGAAAACTACGAAGATGTCGATCCCAACCCGGTCCGCGCGGTCGCGGAAGAGCCAGTCTCGACGTTCTCCGTCGATGTCGACACCGCCTCCTACTCAAACACGCGCCGCATGCTCACGCAGGGCCGCCTGCCCCCGCGCGACGCCGTGCGCGTCGAAGAGCTGATCAACTATTTCCAATACGATTATCGCCTGCCCGCACAGCGTTCGCGCCCGTTCGAACCGACGGTCGCGCTTGCGCCTTCGCCGTGGGCGGAGGGCCGCCAGCTGCTGCACATCGGCCTGCAAGGCTACAACGTGATCCCGCGTGAGCGCCCCCCGCTCAATCTTGTGCTGCTGATCGATGTATCCGGTTCGATGCAGGGCCCAGATCGCCTCGATCTCGCGCTGCAGAGCTTCCGCATCCTCACCGAGCAACTGACGGCGCGCGACCGTGTGTCGATCGCCGTTTACGCCGGCGCCGCGGGTGAAATCCTCGCGCCGACGCCTGGCAACGAGCGTGCGCGCATCACCGCCGCGCTCGACAATCTGCGCGCCGGCGGCTCAACGGCTGGCGGCGAAGGCCTGCGGCTCGCTTATGCGCTGGCCGAACGCAACTTCAACCGTAACGCCATTAACCGCGTCATCATCGCAACCGATGGCGATTTCAACGTCGGCATCAGCGATCCCGAGCAATTGCAGGACTTCGTCGAGCGCAAGCGCGAGAGCGGCATCTACCTCTCCGTGTTCGGCTACGGCGGCGGCAATTACAATGACCTCTTGATGCAGCGCCTCGCGCAAAACGGCAACGGCGTCGCCGCCTACATCGACAACCTCGCCGAGGCGCGCCGCGTGTTCGATACGGAAATGGCCTCCGCCATGTTCCCGATCGCGAACGACGTGAAAATCCAGGTCGAGTTCAATCCTGGCCGCGTCGCCGAATATCGCCTCATCGGCTACGAAACGCGCATGTTGAACCGCGAGGATTTCAACAACGATCAAGTCGACGCTGGTGAGATCGGCGCGGGCCATTCGGTCACCGCCATCTACGAACTGACGCCGCCCGGCGGACGCACGCTCAACGAGCCCTCGCGCTATCCGCAAAACCGGCCGCGCGATCCGGACGCAACCGCGAGCTTCGCCAACGAAATCGCGTTCCTGCGCATTCGCTATAAGCTGCCTGGCGAAACCACGAGCCGCTTGATCGAGCGTCCGATCACCAACGCCGACGCGTTCGCGACGATGGCGCAAGCGCCGGAAGCGACACGCTGGGCCTCAGCCGTCGCCGGCTACGGGCAATTGCTGCGCGGCGATCCCTACCTCGATCGCGGCTATCGGTGGCAGAACGTGATCGATCTCGCGCAAGGCGCGCGCGGGCGCGATCAATATGGCTGGCGCGCCGAGTTCGTGCAGCTCGCGCGCGCGGCGGCAGCCGCGGCGCCGTTGCCAACGTTGCAAAGCGAACGCACGCCAGAACCGCGGCCCATGCCACGGCCAGCGCCGCGTCCGCGCTAACGCGCAACGCGCGGCGCAAACAGCACGGGCCCCGGCGCAAGCCGGAGCCCGTGTCGCATTGCGCGCCGGGTGTTGGCGGGGGCGCGCGCGATGGCCGCTATTGGCGGCTTGTGGCGCGCGCGGCGTATTGCGCGGTCGCGTCCATATTCCACGCCGTGGCGAGCGCAGTTCGCGCCGGCGCGCTCGCAGAGCTCAGCACATTGGCGCGCGCATCGGCGTAGCAATCCTGCGTTTCGCCGACAGGGCGCACGCCGTTCGGATCGCACACCTGCGCGATGGCGCGGTTCACGCGGTGCGTGAGCGCTTCCTGGCCTTGCTGCGTCGAGAGATCGAGATCGGCAAAGCTCACCTCACGCTGACGCACGTTCTCGGCAAACGCGGGCGAGACAGCAGTGATCGTGAGCGCGGCGGCGGCAAAAGCGGCGGCGAATTTCATAGCGGAGACCTCCCAAAACAAATCGGTGGTCTTCATATCCAGGCCGGCTTCTGACGCGCCGTTCTTGAAGACAAGATGCGCCTCAATGTGTGTTTGGATGTGGCGGCGTGCGGCTGCTCATCGCGCGTGCATGTCGCTTCGTCGCCGCGGGCGATCACGGCTGCGAGAGCAGGCAAAAAAATCCCGTCCGCAAGCGGACGGGATCAAGTGCACACACAAGACTGGCCCCAACCCAGAGGCCGATCGGAAATTTCGTTACGCCGCCCAAACAAGCCGTGGGATGGCGCGCGCCGGCTCTGCGCGCTCTTCGACGAGATCCGCATCCAGCAGCGCGCCGTTCATCACAGGCTTGAGCGCGCGGAAGAGATCGTCTTCGACGAACTCGCGCGCATCACGCTCCTCGCGCTGGTGGACCAACACATGCGTCGCGCCGAGCAGCAGCGCCTCGTTCCACATTTCATGGCTCACGAAGCGCGCCTTGAGATTGCCGGTGCGCGAAATGAAGAGCGGCGCAAAGCCCCGGCCATCGGGCGTGGGGCGCGCGAAGCAATAGACGGCGGCTTCGGCGGGGAAATCCGCATCCGGGCGGTGCGCGGGGAAGCGATGCGACCGGCCCGAAACGCCACGGAAATCCACAGTCATCATCGTACAGCCCCTCTTCGATCACTGTCTTTGTTCGTCGTATGTTCTGTTCTACGCGAGTCAGATGTTCTTGTAAAGTTCCGGAACGATCTCCGCGCGCGCCTTTCGCGCGTCCCGCACCGTGCGCATATGTGGAGAAGAGCGCGCCGCCTTTGCTGCGCGCGGGAAGCCTGTCAGGGTGCGGTGATGCACGCTCACGCCATTCACGATCGCGCAGCGCATTTGGCGCAGGCGGATGCAATCTGCCGCGCCGCCGGCGAAAGCCTCACGCCGCTCCGCCGCAAAGTGCTGGAGCTGCTGGTCGATCAAGCAGCGCCCGCCAAAGCATATGACCTGCTCGGTCAACTCGGGACCGCAACAAACCCCGCTAAGCCGCCGACCGTATATCGCGCGCTCGATTTCCTGGTGCGCCTCGGGCTCGCGCACAAAATCCAAAGCCTCAACGCGTTCGTCGCGTGCGAGGTCGGCGCCTGCGCGCGCTCCACGATCTTTCTGATTTGCGACAATTGCGGCGCGGCCGAAGAATTCGACGCCGGTCACGCGCTCGTCGATCTCGGCGAAGCGGCCGCGAAGGACGGCTTCGAGATCAAGCGCACGATGATCGAAGCGAGCGGCCTGTGCGCGCAATGCCGCGAGGCGGCATGAGCGAGGCGCTGCCGGCCGCGCTCTACCAAGGCTCGGCCAACACCTGGGAATGCGACGAGATGGGGCACCTCAACGTGCGCTTCCATGTGGAGCGCGCGTTCCTGGGCCTCGCCGCGCTCACACAACAAGCCGGCATGGCGCGCGCCTTCATCGCCGAGGCGGGCTCGACGGTCACGGCGACCGATTTGCACATCCGGTTCTTGAAGGAAGCGCGCCCCGGCGCGCCGCTCGCGATGCGCGGCGGCGTCGTCGAGATCGGCGACAGCGACGCGGCGATCTACACCGAGCTTCGCCACATCGACGGATCGCCCTCTTCCACGTGCCGCATGCGCATCGCACACGCAGAGCCGCGTACGCTCGCGGCGTTCCCGTGGACGCGCACGGCGCGCGCCGGCCTCGAGCAATTTCGCTGCGCCGTGCCGGCGCATGGCGCCCCGCGCTCGATCGATCTTGCGCGCCCCGCGCCTGCGATGTCGCTCAAGCGCGCCGACGAACTTGGCGCGATGCGCACGGGGCGCTCGATGGTGCAGCCCGCAGAGTGCGATGCGTTCGGCCGCATGCGTGGGGAGATGTTCATCGCGCGCGTGAGCGACGCGGTGCCGTGGCTGCTCACCGATTGGCGCATCAAGGCGGCCGCGGCAGCAAAAGCGATCGACGGCGTCGAACGCCAGCCCGGCGGCGCGGCTGTCGAGTTTCGTATCCTGATCCGCAAACTGCCGCGCGCGGGCGATCACATCGAGGTGCGCAGCGCGATCGTCGAGGTGCTGCCCAAGGCCAATCGCATCGTGCATTGGCTGCTCGATCCGGTCACCGGCGAGGGCTGGGCCAGCGTCGAAGCGATGGCGCTCTCGCTCGATCTCATTTCACGCAAAGCGTTCTTCGCGCCCGACGCGCTTCGCGACGAGCTCGCGCAAAGCGCGGTGACGGAGATGAGCGTTTAGCGGCGTCGCTCACATTCAATCCCAACCACACACACCCGTTCCCAGACTGCCGCTGCCGCGCATCCGGGGATAGCGGCTCTCGAATACCGCACGCGGCGGGGGCGCCGGGGCGCGTTTACAACCGGTGCGCATCTATCCTAGCGTCAGCGCTGGGAGCGATAGACGTGGACCTGTTGGACGGGCTGATCCGATTCGCCAGCACGCTGGCCCCGGGGTTTTTCGCGCGCGCATGGGCGCTTCTGAATTTGCCGATTGTGCAGGTGACCGCCGGCGCGACCACCGTGATTATTGGGATCTGCTTAGGCGCCTTGGACTTCCTGCGTAAGCGCCGCGAGAAGCGCGTTGAGCGGGCAAAGGAAGAGCAGCGCGAAAAGCGCGAGCGGGAAAATGCCGAGGCGATGAAAGATCTCCAGAAGGAGGTCAGTGAGATGAGGGCTCAGCTCGATCCAACCGGCGCGCAAGTCTCACCACATGGGATCGCTCCCATTCCGCGCGAGGGCGTGCTCAACGCACTGACAGGCTACTTGAGCGCCGACGATCCGCGTGGGGACGAAGTTTATGAGTTGATCAAGCGGGGAGAATACGGGAAGGCGGCCGCGCTGTCGCGTAAGTTGGCGCAGGAAGCACAAGACGGCCTCACCCAGATGATGGCGACCGCGCAGGAGACGCAAGTGACCACCGCACGCCAATGGCGCGCCGCCGCCGCCATAGCTTATCTCAACGAACCGAAGGACGCGATCGACGCGTATGAGCGTTCGCTCTCGCTGGAGCCGAACCACGCCGAGGCGCGCACCTGGCTTGGCATGCTCTATTTGCGCACTGGCGATCTGGAGCGCGCCAAGATGCAGTTCGACGAGGTGATCGCGCGCGCCGGGCAAGGCGGCGACCGGGCAATGGCCGCTACGGCCACTGCGGGGCTCGCAGATACTTACCTGGTGCGCGGCGATCTCGATTCCGCCGAACGGTTGCACCGCCAAGCCCTCGCCGCGCTCACGGAGGCGGGTTCCCTCGATGCGCAAGCCGATGAATTGCTGGCGCTATCCAATTTGGCGCGGTTGCGCGGCAACCTCGCAGACGCCGATGTGCTGGCGCGCAACGCCGAGGATATTTTCCAGCGCCTCGGCTACGCCGACGGCGTGGCCAACGCGCTGACGACGCGCTCTGCGATGTATCTGGAGGCGGAGAAGTTCGACGAGGCCGGCGACTGCAGCGCACGGGCGCTGGCGCTTTACCGCCAGCTCCAGTCCAAGGAGGGGCAAGCCAATTGCCACCTCAATCTCGGCGTCGTGGCCTGGCGCAAGAACGAATTCGACCTTGCCGAGGAGCACTACCGCAACGCGCTGGCGCTGTTTACCGAGCTGCACGCCAAGGACGCCCAGGGCATGGCGCTGCTCAACATCGCGGAAGTGCAGATCGAACGCGCGCGCCATCTGGATGATCCCGCGCGCGCCGCCAAGCTGCTCGCGGAATCGAGCGCGCTGCTGACGCGCGCTTCGGCGATGCTGAACGAGGTCGGCGCGTCAGAACCGCTGAAATATGTGGGCGCGCTCGAAGCGCTGATCGATTGGCGCAGCGACCGGCGCGAACAGGCCGCCGCGCGGTGGAAGGGCCTGCTGCGACGCACCGCCGAGGAGGGCGCAGGCGCCGTCACCAACGAGATCACGCGCATCCTGCAACGGGAGGGCGTCGACCCGTCGACGCTCTAAGTACTCATATTCTCTCGTATTCGGGTGACGATGTCGATCGGAACCCAGACGAGAGAGATTCTTGAGAGCGCCCTACTCGACCGCCTCGCGGCCGTTCATGCCGGCCATCATCAGCGCGGTTTCGATCGCGGCGCGGGCACGATCGGGGCGCTCCATTGGCAGCGCGTGCGTGGCGCCATCGACGACTGCCACACGCGCGCTTGGCCGCTGGGCGCGGATCGCTTCGGCGACGCTCGGCGGCGTCGTCGAACCGACGGCAGCTCGCAGCATGACGAGCGGCCCAGCGTAGTTATCCAGCGCTCGCCAGGGATCATGCCGCTGCGAAGAGAACGTCGCGGCCTCATAGGCCGGCGTGCATGCCAAACGCACGCCAGCGCCCTCTTCCACGAAGCCATCGGCCACATAGTCCGCCAACACATCGGCGGGCCACGTCTTGAAGAAGCCGCGGCCCGTCAGCGCCGCAATTGCTTCATCGCGGCTCGCGAAGTGTGAGCGCCGCCGCCGCGCACCGCGCGCAATCGGCATGCGCGACATCAGCATTTCCTTGCCGAGCGGCATTTCCAGCATGCGGTAGCGCGCTTCAGGCAAGATCACCGGATCGATCAACGCCAGACCGCGCACCAGATCGGGCCGCTTGCCCGCGATCAGCAGACTGGTCGTGCCGCCCATCGAGTGACCTGCGAACAGCGCGGGGCCTTTGATGTGCGCATCCATCAGCTCGATGATGTCGTCGCGGTGCCGGTTCCAGCCCTGATACGAGAGCAGCTTCGGCGGCAGCTTCGTCGTGCCATGCCCGCGCACGTCGAGCGCCACGATATGAAACCGTTCGCCGAGCGGCTGCAGCAAGCGCGCGTAGGTGCGCGCGTTTAGCCCCGTCGCGTGAATGAACACGATATCGACCGCGCGCGCCGGATCGCCGAACGCGATGCCGCACATCTCCCCGTCGTGCAGCGCGTACGACACGCGCCGAAAGCGCTGATCTTCGCTCATCCGAACACGCGCCGCAGAATATCGCTCGTTCGGCGCACCGGATCGCGACGGATCGCGCGCTCTTCCTCGGCCACGTAAAGGAACGCGCCATCGAGCGCCTTGGTCACTGCAAAGCGCGTCACGTCGTTGCGGAGTGACGTGCTCATCCCGCCCATGCCGACTTCGCGCGCCGCGAAATCGAGCGCGGTGAAAGCGCCGGCCTCACGCAAGGTGCGCGTCATCGGCGGCGTGAGCAGCGTGTTCAGCCGAGGTTCGGTGCGCCCGCGTAGAAACGCCGTCGCGGCCGTATCGCCGCCGCGCACGATCTGGATTGCGTCCGCAATCGTGATCGAGCGCACCGTATCGACGAAGAGCCGCCGCGCCTCCGGCATCGCCGCTTCGGCGGCGCGGTTCATGCGCAGTTCAAGATCATCGAGCGGCGCGCCCAGCCCTAAGCCGCGCAACGTGCGCTGCACCTGCGCAAACCGTGTTGGCAGCGGAATGTGCACGCGCGGATCGGCGAAGAAGCCATCGACGCGCCCGAGACGGTCCGTCGAGCGTGTCGCCGCGAGCGAGAGCGCTTCTTTGATGCCGCGGCTCGCATCCCCCTGCGTCAGGCTTTCCAGCAATTGCTGTTGCTGCGCCCAGGCGGGCGCGGCGGCAATCGAGAGACCAGCAAGGATGAGGGCGCGGCGGCGCATGGCGATTCTCTCCCATCCGCACTCTACAAGCGCCCCGCCCGCGTGCTAGCCGAAACGACCGGCTGAACAATACACAGGGATTGGAACGATGACCGCGCCGCACACCTGCTTCGACGTCTCGATCGAAAACAAGGTCGCCCATCTGGTGCTGAACCGCCCCGGCGCGATGAACTCGATGATCCCCGCGTTCTGGACGGAACTGCCCGCCATCGTGCGCGACATCGACATGAACGCCAAAGCGCGCGTCATCGTGATCTCCTCTACCGGCAAGCACTTCTGCGCCGGCATGGACCTCGCCGTGTTCACCGGCGGTGCGGGCGGCGGCGGCGAGCATGACCGCTACATCCAAGCGGAGCGCTTGCGGCATACCGCGAAGTCGCTGCAAGACAGCTTCACCGCGCTCGATCAGGCGCGCATTCCCGTCATCGCCGCGATCCAAGGCGGCTGCATCGGCGGCGCCGTCGATATGACGAGCGCGTGCGATATCCGCTACTGCACCGACGATGCGTTTTTCTGCATCCAAGAAATCAACATCGCGATGACCGCCGACGTCGGCACGTTCCCGCGACTGTGCAAACTTATGCCGGAGGGCTGGGTGCGTGAGCTTGCTTACACGGGCCGGCGCCTGCCTGCGGCGAAGGCCAAAGCCATCGGCCTCGTCAACGAGACTTACGCCGACCAAGCCACGATGATTGCAAGCGTGCTGGAAACCGCGCGTGAGATCGCCTCGAAGAACCCAATCGCGGTGAGCGGCTCGAAGGTGATGATCAACTACGCGCGCGATCACTCGATCGCGGACGGGCTCGACTATATCGCGACATGGCAAGCCGGCATGTTCGCGCCCCCGCACATGGGCGAAGCGTTCGCCGCGCGCCAGGAAAAGCGCGAGCCGAACTTTCCCGATCTCGCCCCGCTGCGCGCAGGGCTCTAGCGCGCCGCCGCAGCGCGTCAGGAGACCACAACCGCCGCCGCGAATCGCGCGATGGTCGCGCCGAGCGCTGAATGCGCCGGGAGGATCGCCGCATGAAGCGTACGCTTATAGCGCTTGGCCTGTTGTTCGTTTCGGCCAGCGCATCGGCTCAGGCGCCCGTCCCGGCCAATAGCAACGCCTACCGCGAAGTCCTGCGCATCGCGCAGGGCGTCACCTTCGTCGACGAGCGGACCATCGAACGTGACGACGCCACCGCGCGCGCCTGGGTGCTCACCGTCGCCGCCGAGGATCGCACGCTTCCGAGCGGCGGCGTGATGCGCGCGGGGCTCACGCACTATTCGTTCGATTGCGATGCGCGCACGTCGCTGCCGGTGCGCATGGCGTTTGTCGGCCCCGATCTCACGGTGACCGAGACGCAAGTGCCCGACAGACCGGCCGCCGCGATCGCAGCGCCCCTCGGCGATACGCTCGATCTCATCTGCGGCTTGCGCCCGGCCTGCGCGCGACCTCGCTCGCCGCAGCGGTCACGCAAGCGCGCACGCAAAGCGCCGCAACGACCGTCCCGCCCATCAGCCCGCCAACGACGACGCGCCTTGCTGCGTTCGGCAGCGACGTCGTCGATGGCGCGGAGGTGAGTTATTTCTTCGAGGAAGCCTCGCGCCGCCCCGTCGGCAACCGCAGCTCCGGCTGGATCTTTGTTGCGTTCACGCAGGACCGCACGATCAGCGGCCAAGCCGTTTCATCGATGTGGCAATTGGTGGAAGCCAATTGCGCGACGCGCATGTTTCGCGCAGCCGGCATCGCCATGATCGGCCCGGATCTGACGCGCGTGCTCGCCCAGCAAATGAGCCCGACGACGCCGGCGCAAGCTGCGGCGGAAGGCTCAGTACGCCGCCAATGGCTCGACACTGACGCCGCCAGCGGGGCCGCGTTACGCAAGCGGCGCCGACGCCGTGCGCGCCGCGCGCCAAGCCGCCGCCAGCAATACACCAGCGGCGGCGGGCGCCGCGAACTAAACGCTGCCGGCTAAGCGTTGCCCGTCGGCGTCGAACGCAGGATCGCGAGCTCTTCCTCGTTCATGTCCGCGACAAAATCGGCGAACAGCGGCGTCGAGAGGTAGCGCTCGCCCGTGTCGGGCAGCATGCAAAGAATGTTCGCGCCCTTCGGCGCTTCGGCCGCCACCTCGAGCGCGCCCGCGAAGGTCGCGCCTGACGTGATGCCGACGAACAAGCCTTCCTTGGCCGCCAAATCCTGGCTGGCTTTGATGGCTTCTGGGCCCGGGATCGTCAGCAGCTTCGCGAACTGATTTTCCGCGACCGCATCGCCGGTGATCTTCGGGATGAAGTCCGGCGTCCAGCCCTGCATTGGGTGCGGCTTCCATGCGGGGTGCCCAACCTTCGGCGAGCCATCCGCGTGGCGTTCTTGCGGTTGACCGCTCGTGAGCAGCGCCGCATCGGCCGGTTCGCAGACAACGATCTTCGTGTCTGGGCTCTCGCGGCGCAGCACACGCGCAACGCCCGTTAGCGTGCCGCCCGTGCCGTAGCCGGTGACCCAATAGTCGAGCTTCTCGCCTTTGAAGTCGGCGATGATCTCCGGGCCGGTCGTGCGTTCGTGCATCGCGGCGTTCGCATCGTTCTCAAACTGGCGCGCCATGAACCAGCCGTGCTTTTCGGCAAGCTCCTTGGTCTTGTTGATCATGCCGACCGCGCGCAGCGCCGCAGGCGTCAGCACGACCTTGGCGCCCAAGAAGCGCATCAGCCGGCGCCGCTCGATCGAAAACGAATCCGCCATCACGATCACGAGCGGATAGCCTTTGGCCGCGCACACCATCGCGAGCCCGATGCCGGTGTTGCCGCTGGTGGCTTCGATCACCGTCATGCCCGGCTTCAACTCACCGGACTTTTCCGCCGCCTCGATGATCCCAAGCGCCAAGCGATCTTTCACGGAGCCAAGCGGATTGAACGCCTCGACCTTGGCCCACAGGTTCACATGTGCTGGCGCAAGGTGATTGATACGCACCACAGGCGTCTTGCCGACGGTGTCCAAAACTGAGTTGTAACGCGCCATTCTCGGCTCCTATCGGATGGGAGGCGGGCAATAGCGCAGCGGTCCGCGCCAGCCTGTGACTTCGGGCAACCTACACACAACCCGCCCCGTGCGCACCGGTCTCAAGCGATAGGAGTGGTGCAGCCGGCGTTTAGCTCGGGTATGACGCGGTTATGGACATAACGAAGATCCCGCCCGGCCGGAACCCGCCGCACGAGGTGAACGCGTTCGTGGAGATTCCGCAAGGCGCGCTGCCCGTGAAGTACGAGATCGACAAGGCCTCCGGCGCCCTCTTCGTCGATCGTTTCCTGCACACGTCGATGATCTATCCGTCGAATTACGGCTTCATCCCGAACACGCTCGGCGAAGACGGCGATCCGATCGACATTCTCGTGGTCACGCCGATGCCGGTCGTCGCCGGCTGCGTGATCCGCGCGCGGCCAGTGGGCGTGCTCTTGATGGAGGACGACAAGGGCGTCGACGAAAAAGTGCTCGCCGTGCCGGTCGATCCGCTGAACCCATTCTACGCGAACGTGAAGAGCTATCGGGACCTACCGCCGCTCCTCGTGGCGCAAGTGAAGCACTTCTTCACGCACTACAAGGATCTGGAGCCCGGCAAGATGTCGAATGTCGGCGACTGGGCCGACATCGGCACCGCGCACCAACGCATCATGGAAGCGATCGCGCGCTACGAGGCGTGACCTACGCGATCGGAATCCAGTACTCGATCCACGAGGCAACCATCGGACTGAAATCCGGCGGGTAAAGCTCGAAGTCCGCGCCGGCCGTCCTCACATTCATCGACGGAATGCGCACGCCCCAGATCTCATGCATGGCGGCCTGCATCTGCAGATGGATATCGCCCGGCTGCGTCGGGAAGCGAAACACCACATAATTGCGCTCGGGCACGTCATATACATCGAGCCCATCGGGCGCGGGCGCACCATCCTTCAACGCAACGCAGGCGACGTATTCAAGCTCGTCTTCCGGCGAAAGCGCCCAGCACAACCCGAACGTGCCTTCGCCCGTATCGCCCGGCACGGGCAAGCGCTGCACGAAACGCTCCCACAATTGCGGAATTTGCGCGCGGTTCTCCGCGTTGAAATTGCCCTTCAGCCCCGCAACGCGAAACGCAGGCCGATTCACGCGATCGCCGCGTAGCGTGATCGCGACGGAGGTAGACGCTGACGGCATCGGGAAGTGTCCTTGCGGTGTTTGCCGGATCGCGAGGTGTGCGCGCCGGAATTGCCCGGGCGCCACGCCGAAGGCGCGCTTGAACGCACGCGTGAACGCTTCCTGCGAGTCGAAGCCCGCATCGAACGCCAGATCGATGAGCTTCACATCCTCGCCTTCCGCGAGCAGCTCGGCCGCGTTCTGCAGACGGCGCCGCCGCGCGAACGCGATCAAGCTCTCGCCCTGAAACACGCCGAACAGCCGCGCCGCGTAGAACGGCGACAGGCCGACGTGATCCGCAATCATCGTGACGGTGAGGGGCGCGCTGAGATTGGCTTCGATGAATGCGCGCATCGCGGCGATGCGTTCATCCGGGCCGATCATGCGGGGACGTGCGCCGTCATCCATTGCGCCCACCATGCCGCAGCATTCGGGCGCGGTCTTGACCTGTCTTGCGCTACTCGCCCGCCAACGCAGCTTCGATCAGCGCCACCGCTTCAGGCGAGTTCCAGTCCGCCGAGCCGCCGAGCCGCGCGATCTCCACGCCGCCGCGATCGTAAAGGATCGAGGTCGGCACCCCGGCCGCGCGCGCCTCGAACGCGATCCCCCGCGAAGGATCGACCAGGAACGGCAACGCCCCTCCGCTGAGGCGCGTCAGCATCTCCTTCGCGTCATCGATTTTGGCGTCCTCGTCGATGCTGACCGGCAGCACCGCAAAGCCCTGCCCCTCGAACCGGCGGTGCAGCGCCCCCAGCGTCGGCATCTCCTCCACGCAGGGAGCACACCAGGTGGCCCACAGGTTCACCAGCACCACCTGCCCGCGATACGCGGCGAGCGAGGTCGCCTCGCCATTGCCGTCCCGCAGCGACTGGCCGGGCTGATCCGGCGCATCGGCGACCACTTCGAGCTTGCTCATCGCGCCTTGCGCGTAGCGGGCGTAGCCATCCGCCGGAGGCTTTGAAGAGGCCATGAAAAGCGCGTAGACGAGGGCCCCTGCGCCAACCGCCGCCATGCCGAGCGCCCAGGGCATCGCCCAGGAGCGTGGAGGACTTTGGCGGCGCGCCTCCGGTGCGGTTGGAGCGTCCTGAGAGTTCATGTCCGAGCCTAAATACCCTAAAGCCGGCAACCAGATGTGGGGCGGCCGGTTCGAGGCCAAGCCCGCCGAGGCGATGCAGGCCATCAACGCCTCGATCGACGTCGACCGGCGCATGTGGCGCGAGGACATCGAGGGGTCGAAGGCCCACGCCGGCATGCTGGCCGCGCAAGGGATCATTACGGCGGCCGACAATGACGCGATACAGGCCGGTCTGGATCAGATCGCCGCAGAAATCGAAGCGGGCCAGTTCCCTTTCTCGGCCGAGCTTGAGGACATCCACCTCAACATCGAAGCGCGCCTGACCGAACGGATCGGCGAGGCCGGCAAGCGCCTCCACACCGGCCGCTCCCGCAACGACCAGGTCGCGACCGATTTCAAACTTTGGTGCGGCCGCGCCGGCTGGGCCGCCGACCGGGGCGTCGACAAGCTGCTGCGCGCTTTGCTAGCGCAGGCCGAAAAGCACGCCGACTGGGTGATGCCGGGGTTCACCCATTTGCAAACCGCGCAGCCTGTGACGCTCGGCCACCACCTGCTCGCCTATGTCGAAATGCTGGCGCGCGACCGTGTGCGTCTCCAGGGCGCGGCCGAAGGCGCGCTCGAAGGCTGCCCGCTTGGCGCCGCCGCGCTCGCCGGCACGCCGTATCCGATCGACCGGGAAGCGACGGCCCATCAGCTCGAAATGTTTCCGCCCGCCGCGAACTCAATGGACGCCGTCGGCTCACGCGATTTCGCGCTCGAAGCGCTCGCCGCGCTCTCGATCTGCAGCACGCACCTTTCGCGCCTTGCCGACGAGCTTGTGTTGTGGACCTCACCGCAATTCGGCTTTGCGCGCCTGTCGGACGATTGGTCCACGGGCTCCTCGATCATGCCGCAAAAGCGCAACGCGGACGCCGCCGAGCTGATCCGCGCCAAAGCCGCGCGCATCGGGGCGAACTTCGCCGCGCTCAACGCGATCATGCAAAAACTGCCGCTAACCTATTTCAAGGACATGCAGGAAGACAAAGCGCTCACCTTCGAAGCATTCGACTCGTTCGAGCTTTCAGTTGTCTCCATGACGGGCATGATCGAGACCATCACCTTCAATCGCGAGCGTCTGCGGGACGCCGCCACGCGCGGCTATTCCACCGCCACCGACCTCGCCGACTGGCTGGTGCGCGAGCTTGGCTTGCCGTTCCGCGAAGCACACCACATCACCGGCGCCGTCGTGAAGCGCGCGGAAGACAAAGGCGTTGCCGAATTGGCGAATCTGCCGCTCGCGGATTTCCAAGCCGTCGAGCCCCGCATTACGGAAGCCGCGCGCGCTGCGCTCACTGTTGAGCAATCGGTCGCGGCGCGTGCTAGCTATGGCGGCACGGCCCCGCAACAAGTCCGCGCGCAAATCGCGCGCTGGAAGGAGCAATTGGCATGACCCGCATCCTCATCGCCGCCGCCATGCTTGCGGCCCTTGCCGGCTGCGGCCTCCGCGGCGACCTCGAACGCCCGCCGCCACTCTTTGGCGAAGCGCGTGAGCAGTACGAGCGTGACCAAGCCGCGGCGGCGGCAGCGGAAGCCGCGCGCCAGGAAGCGCGCCGCCAACAACAGGCGCGCGATCAGCTGACGCCGACCTCGCCTTCCACCGTACCCGCCGCGCCCTCAAATCAGTAATGGATCACTTCGCCGATCGTGGCGGCGTGCTGCATTGCGAGGACGTATCGCTCGAAGCGATCGCCAACGCCGTCGGCACGCCCGTCTACGTCTATTCTAGCGCCACGCTTGAGCGGCACGTCGATGTGTTCCGCCAAGCCTTCGCGCCGCGCGAGGTGTTCATCGCGTTCGCGGTGAAGGCGAACTCGAACCTCGCCGTGCTCGCAACACTCGGCAAGCGCGGCGCAGGAGCAGACACCGTAAGCGCCGGTGAGATTAAGCGCGCGCTCGCCGCCGGCATCGCGCCCGCGAAGATTGTGTTCTCCGGCGTCGGCAAAACAGCCGACGAGCTTGAGTTCGCAATCGATACGGGCGTTGCGCAGATCAACGTCGAGAGCGTCGCCGAACTCGACATGCTCGAAGCGATCGCGCGCCGCAAACATGCGCGCCCCGCAACCGCGATCCGCATCAACCCGGACGTCGGCGCCGGCGGCCACGCCAAGATCATGACAGGCGGCAAGGAGAACAAGTTCGGAGTTTCATCCGAAGAGGCGATGCAGCTTTACGGCCGCGCCGCCAAGAGCGCGCATCTCGATATCAAGGGTCTCGCTGTGCACATCGGAAGCCAGATCAAGGATCTGGCGCCGCTCAAAGCCGCTTTCCTGGTGATGCGCGAAATGACGGAAAAGCTGCGCGCCGAAGGCTTGCCGATCACACATCTCGATCTCGGCGGCGGCCTTGGCGTGCCGTATTTCCACGAACCAGAGCCGCCCACGCCCGCCGCCTACGCCGCGATGGTCAATGAGGTGTTCGATGGACTCGACGTTTCACTTGGCTTCGAACCGGGACGCTTGATCGCGGGCAACGCCGGCGTGCTGCTATCGCGCGTCATCCGTCACCAGGTCCGGCCCGACCGGCGCATCGTCGTGCTCGATGCGGCGATGAACGACCTCATACGCCCCGCCATGTACGACGCTTATCACGACCTCGTCCCCGTCCACGCCGTCGATCAACCGACGAGCAAGCAGGACATCGTCGGCCCGATCTGCGAGACGGGCGACACGTTCGCGAAGGATCGCGCGCTGCCGCCTTTGGCCGAAGGCGCGCTCGTCGCGTTCAAAACGGCTGGCGCGTACGGCGCGGTGATGAGCTCGTTCTACAATTCGCGTGCGCTCGTTCCCGAGGTGCTGGTCCGGGGCGACAAATTCGAGATCGTCCGCCGCCGCGTGGAGATCGAGGAGCAGATGGCGCTAGAGCGCATTCCCGATTGGGGCGCGTAAGCGAAAATTCGCCAACCTTTCCGTGCGTTAAGGAAGCTCGCCGCAAATCCGGGCGGAACTGCGCCCGGCGGCCCGTTTCGCCCGCCCCGGTCATGGTTTGGCCGGACATTGGCTGCTAGCGTCCGGCCCGGATGAATTACGGGGACGCCCTCTCCCTTCTGAAGGCTGAGATCGAAAAGGCGCGCAAGCGCCTGGCGATGGCGCGCGCCTTCGCGCTCGCGCTCCCGATCCTCCTCATCGCCGGCGCGTGGGGCGCGCTCTGGATGACAGGCCTGCCCGACCAGTCGCCTGGCCTCGTGCGCACGCTCTCCGTCATCGCTGTGCTCGGCGGCCTCGGCTATCTCGCGTTCCGCGCAACGCGCCGCTGGCGCATGCCAACGGAGCAAGAAGCGCGTGAGCGGCTCGCGCTCGACAGCAAGCTCGAACCCGGCGCGTTCGAAACGCTCGACGATCTTCCCGCCAAGCTCGATCCGCTCTCCGTTGCGATGTGGCGGCGCGAACAAGAACGCGCCGCGCGCCAAGCCGAAGACGTGCGCGCCGCGCCCATCCGGTTCGATTTCAAGCGCGCCGATCCGTTCCGCTTGCGCTTTGTGGTCGCGATCGCGCTCGTCGTCGCCGCGCTGATCGGCGGCGCGGAAGCGCCTGACCGTTTCTTCCGCGCGTTCCTGCCCGATCCCGGCCCGCTCGTCGGCGATGGCCCGATCGAGATCGAAGCGTGGGTGACGCCAGCGTCCTACACGCGCGCCGCGCCGATTTCGCTTTCGGATCGCTTGAGCCAGCGTGTTGAAACGCCGCCTTCCGTCGAAGCAACGGTGCGCGTGACCGGCCCCGTCGAACCGCCACGCCTCATCTTCGAAGGCCGCGGCGGCAAACGCATCATTCGTTTCTCGCGCGCGGCAGACGGCGCCTACGAAGCGCGCCTGCAAGTCCCCGGTCCCGGCCGCTTGCGCGTGGTGCGCTTCCTGACGCGCGCGACGTGGCGCATCGCGCCCGCCGCAGACGCTGCGCCCACCGCCGCCTTCGCCGGCAATCCCACGATCGGTGAAGACGATTCCGTTTCGTTCGGCTGGCGCGCGGGTGACGATTTCGGCGTGCGTTCGATGGCGCTGCGCGTCACGCCGGTCGACCCTCCGCCGGGCCTGCGGCGCGCCGCGCCCGTCGACAGCGAATTTGAATCCCCGCCCGGCGATCCGCGCGAAGCCGAAGCGCAAGCGACGCTCGATCTTTCCCGCCACCCCTACGCCGGCATGGAAGTCGAAGCACGCATCGTTGCGTTCGATGCGCTCGGGCAAGCGGGCGTGAGCGATGCCGTACGCATCACGCTGCCGGAAAAAGTCTTCCTTCAGCCGCTCGCGCAATCGGCGATCGAAATTCGCCGCATGATCCTGTGGGAGCGCCGTCCGTACGATGCACGCCGCCCGGCGCCCGGCGGCCCAGCGTTCTTCGAGGCGTTCGAGCCGCTGTTCGGCACGCTGCGCATGGTGCTGCGCACCGACGATCAGGACCCGCGCCTCGAACGCGCCCCGCAAGCCATCCGCCGCGCCGGCCGCTTCCTCGATTCCGTGACGATGAACCCGCGGGACGGGTACTTCCGCGACCAAGCGGTGTTCCTCGGCTTCCGCATGGCGCGCAGCGAACTCAACGCCGCGCGCGACATTGGCGAAACCAACAAAGCCGCCGACACGCTCTGGCGCACCGCGCTGCGCGCGGAATATGGCGGCGCAGCCGATGCGCGCCGCGCGCTGGAAATGGCGCAACAAGCACTCGCGGACGCGCTCGCGAATGGCGCCAGCCCGGAGCGCATCCGTCAGCTGATGCAAGCGCTCCGGCAAGCGACCGACAATTACATGCAGGCGCTCATCCAAGAAGCGATGCGCGAGGGCCAAACGCCCGAGACACAAGAAGACACCGAAGAACAGACCACGATGTCCCAGCGCGACATCAACGAACTGATGCGCGAAGTGGAACGCCTCAGCCAAGAAGGCCGCACCGAGGAGGCCCAAGCGCTTCTCCAGCAACTCGCGAACCTCCTGCAAAATCTCGATGTGCGGCTCACGCAAGGCGAAGGCGAGCAAGGCGAACAGGGCGAAGGTCAGCAGGAAGGCGATCAAGGTCTCCAGCAAAGCATGGAGCAATTGTCCGACACGATGGGCGAACAGCGCGCCCTGAACGACGATACGCGCCAGGAGGAAGGCGGCGAGCCGCAACAAGGCCAAGGTGAAGAAGGCGAGCAAGGCGGCGAAGGCGGTTCTTCGCTCGCGCAACGTCAGAACGAAATCCGGCAAGGTCTCGGAGAGGCGCGCCAGCAAGCCGCGGAAAATGGCGCGCAATCGGGCGCGCTCGACAACGCCGAAGCCGCCATGCGCCGCTCCGAAGAAGCGCTCCGCCAAGGCAATTACGAAGACGCACGCGCGGCGCAGGAAGAAGCGATGCGGGCGCTGCGGCGCGGCGCGAATGAACTGGGCGCGGAACTGCGCCGCCGCGGCGAAGGCGGCGAACAAGGTTCCGAAGGCGAACGCGATCCGCTCGGGCGCACGACCACCGGCGCCGGCGCGGGCGATGGCGACACCTCGGTTCCCACACAGAGCGACCGCGTGCGCGCGCGCGAGATTCTCGACGACATCCGCCGCCGCGCGCAGGATCCGAACCGTCCTGAAGCGGAACGCGAATATCTGCGCCGCCTGCTCGACCGGTTCGCAAATTCCTGACCTGAACTGGGTATGGAATAGCCACTCCGTACGGTGTCCCGCGCCGCCAAATCAGTATGCAATGCATCCGATTGAGGGAGCGGCGAACGCGTGCTGATCAGCGTGGTGCATAGGAGCGACGTCCTCGGCGAAGCAATTGCGCTGGTGTTGCGCGATGCGGGCTATTGCGTCGATCGCGGCGAGAGCAATGCGCCTGACCTGGTATTGGTCGGCGTCGAAGCGTCCCGCGAGGGCGCGAGCGCCGTTAAGTCGGCGCGCCGGCGCTGGCGCGGCGCCGAGATCGTCGCCCTGGTCAGCCCGAATTGGAAACATACGCCGTCCTTCGGCAGACACTTGCGCATGGCAGGCGCCTCCAACGCGATCGCCGGCGCCTTCAGCGCCGCGGAACTCGTCGCCTTCGTGCGCGGCATTCAGCCGGACGGCGCCGCCTCTCTCTGCGCGGCCGAATAGTCCCGCACCACGCGCGCAACGCGCAGCCGATAGTCCGCAAAGATGTGCGCGCGTCCGGCCGCTTGCGCGGCGCGGTGCGCATCGTCCGCGCGCCAGCGCGCGATCGCGGCCTCATCGCGCCACATCGACAGCGAAAGTATACGTCCTTCGGTCGTCAACGACGCGAAGCGCTCCGATGGAAAGAAACCCGTCAATCCGCTCGACGCGCGGGCGCAAATCCGACGCGCGCTGAAAATACGCATCCGCCTGCCCCGCATGCGTGCTGGCCTCGAACAACACCGCGTACATCTCAGCCCCTCCGTTGCAGCGTTTCCGGAACGGCCTTCAAGAACAACCGTCGCTCACGCCGAATGAACCGCGCGCGCTGCGCCTCTTGGAAATTTGCCGCGCCCGCCGCGTCCGCCTTGAGGCGCGCACGGTAATCTTCATAGGCGCCGAGTGTCTCAAACCCGATGATCCCGTACGCGATGTCGTCAGCGCCCTCATGCGGCATGAAGTACCCGACGAGATCGCCGCCGCAGCGCGGGATGATCTCACCCCAGCGCGCCGCGTAGTCGTTGAACGCGGCGCGCTGGAACGGATCGATCTCGTAGCGAATGAAGCAATGAACGGTCACGGCGGCTCCTAATGTCAGCAACCGGAAGCTAGCGGCTTTTCAGGCGCGCATGCTTCGTCCATGATCGAACTATGCCCAACACGTCCGGCGAACGATCCGGCCCCAGCGTTGCACGCGTCGCGGCCCTCATCGGCGATCCCGCGCGCGCGCACATGCTCGCCGCGCTGATGGATGGCCGTGCGCTCACCGCAAGCGAACTTGCGCACGCCGCCGGCGTCACCGCGCAAACAGCAAGCGCGCATCTTTCCAAGCTCCGCGAAGGCGGCCTGATCGACGTCGCGAGCCAAGGCCGCCACCGCTACATGCGCCTAGCCGGCGCCGACGTGGCGCGCGCGCTCGAAGCGCTGATGGGCGTCGCCGCGCGCGCGGGCGACGGGCGTGTGCGCACTGGCCCGCGCGAACCCGCGATGCGCCGCGCCCGCGTCTGTTACGACCATCTCGCTGGCGACGCGGGCGTGCGGGTGTTCGATAGCCTCGCCGCGCGCGGCTACGTCATCGAGGCCAAGGACGACGTGCGCCTCACGCCATCTGGCGCGAAATTCGTGCGTGGCTTCGGCGTCGATCTCGATGCGCTCGAAGGCGCCAAGCGCCCGCTCTGCCGCCCGTGTCTCGATTGGAGCCTCAGGCGCACGCATCTTGCAGGCGCCTTGGGCGCCGCGCTCCTCGATGAAATCTTCGCGCGCGGCTGGGCGTCGCGCCAGCGCAACGCGCGTACGGTGATTTTCACGCCAGCGGGCGAGCGCGCGTTCAACATGGCGTTCCCGCTTTAGGGCTGCGGGATCACTCCGACATAAGGCAGTCCGCGAAAGCGGCCCGCGTCGTCCATGCCGTAGCCAATGAGAAACTCATCGGGCGCATCGAACCCGACGAGGTCGATCGGCTCGCTCATGGCCGCGGGTTTGCGGATGAATGAGCACGCCAAGGTTCGCGTTGCGCCCTTCGCGAGCAAATGCGCGCGCGCAAACGCGATCGTGCGCCCCGTATCGAAGACGTCATCGAGAATGAGCGCAGCGCGCCCTTCGATTTCCCGCGAGATATCGGCCCGCACCACCACGCGCCCGGAAGACTCGCGCGCATCGCGGTAGCTCTCTAGCCACAGGCAGTTCAGCACGGGGTGAATGTCGCGCTTGGCAAGCGCCTTCATCAGATCGGTCGCGAACGGCATCGCGCCTTGCAGCAACGCAACGAGCGTCCAATCGCTCGTCACGTCCTTCGCAAGCGTGTCGGCAAGTTCCTCGATCTTGGCGGCGACCGCCGCCTCATCGAACAGGACGCGGAAGCGCGCGTCCGACCTAGGCGCCACCCACCGTCTCCGACGAGAAGCGCGGCGCAAGGCCGTCGATCGGGCCGGAGTTTTGCGAGAGCGAGTGGCCCTCTTCGTCCGTCAGCTCTTGCGGCGGGCCGAGCACCAGCGGCGCATCGATCGTGGATGTCGGCGTTGCGTCCGGCGAAGGCGGCGGCGCCACGCGCTGCGGCTGCGCGGCGGCTTCGGCGAGACTCGCGAACGTCGTTTCGAGATCGACGGCATCGGCCGGCGGATTCTCGACACGGATTTGGAAGGGCGCGCTGGAGCCGGCTGCGATCGAACCCGCATCCACGACGTGGATCACTTCATACAATTCGTTCGAGTGATCGTCCCGCAGCGTGATGCGCACCGGCGGCGCGTCTTTATCGTCGCGCCCGATGTTGCGGATTTCGCCGCTCACGAGCAGCACCGGGGTCGGCCCCTCGAACGCGCGCTCGACCGCGACGTCTTCGAACTCGAGGCCATAGACGTTCACATCGAGGCCAACCGCGGCGAACGCGCTCGCCGAGCGCGGCCACAATTCCGCGACATCTTGGCGGAACATAACGGCGCCCGCGGTCGAAGCCGCAAGCGCCGCGCCCGTTGCGCCCCAAGCAACCACCGCGACGCGCGCGCGCTCACGGCGCATCCGGTCAGCCTGTTGCTGGCGGTAACGCGCCGCAGCCGAAGGCGCCGGGCCTGGCATGTCGGCGGCGCGCCGCATCCGCTCCACCCGCTCGCGCGTGAGCGGCTCGGGCTTTTGGGCGGTCTCGCCGAGCACAAGCTGCGGCTCGACGAACCATTCGTGGCTGCACGCGGCGCAGCGCACCGTCCGCCCGCTCGGGCCGATGGCGGCGTCGTCGGCGTAGTAGCGCGTGGCGCAAGACGTACAGGTTAGGATCATGGTTCGATTTTGCAGTTGTTAAGACGGTGATTTACCTCGCTGCATTGATTCTCTTGCTAAAGTCTAGCGATGGCCAACCCGGCTGACATCGATTCGCCCCCAGACCAGGGGAGCCGCTACGTCGCGCGCATGGCCGGCGTGGGCGCCGGTTACGGCCGCGCCGTGGTGCTGCGCAATCTCGACTTTGAGGCGCGCGCAGGCGAGCTCGCCCTCGTCGTGGGGCCGACGGCGGCCGGAAAATCCAGCTTTGTCCATCTGTTGCGCCTGGCGCTCACGCCGCGCGAGGGGCGCATGCAGGTGCTCGGGGCCGATGCGACGCGCCTTCCCGCCAAGGCGCGGTCCCGCCTCAAGCGCCGGATCGGCTACGTCGCCGAGGCGCCAACGTTCATGGAGCGCGCCTCTGCCTACGCAAACGTTGCGCTTCCGCTCCGAATCGCTGGGCGGAAAGTTGTGGACTACGACGGCGACGTCCGGGACCTGATCGGCTTCGTCGGGCTCAACGCCTCGGCCGACGAACCGGTGTGGCGCCTCTCTGCGGTGGAGCGCCGCCGCGTGGCGCTCGCCCGCGCGCTGGCCGCCAAGCCTGACCTGATCCTCGCCGACGCCCCAACCGCCGGTCTCGCGCGCGGCGATGCGCAGCGTCTCATCAGGCTCCTGGCGGAGCTGCGCCGCGTCGGCGCAGGCATCGTCGTGACCTCGCAGGACGAGACGCTCGCGGATGCGATGGAAGATCCGATTGTCTGGCGGATGAACATGGGCCGCCTCACGCTGGCCGAGCCGCCCGCGCACCGGGAGGCCGCGGAATGAACCGGCCCGGCGCAGAACGCACGCTGTTTTGGGCGATGGCGATCGCGTGCTTCACCGCCGCGCTTGCCTGCCTTGCCGCACGCGCGGTCGATCGCGCCGCGCTCGATGTGCTGCGCGATCGCTCCGGCTATCTCATCGTGCGCGTGCTCGCGCCGGAAGGCGATGACGGGCTCAACCGCGCCGCGACCGCACTGATCGGCGATCCCGCCATCGCCGCCGCCGAAGTGATGACGCCGCAACGCGCCGCAAATCTCCTCGAAGCATGGACGGGCGGCGCAGCGCCCGCCGGCGAACTGCCAGAGCTGCGCTTGATCGAGGTCACGCTCGCGCCCGACGCGCCTGCGGACGCAAGCGCCGCCCGCGACCTCGTGCGTGCGCTCTCCGACGCTGGCGTCACCGCCGAAGCAATCGGCCCGCCAGACGATCCGCGCGCCGACCAAGCCGCGCGTTTGCGGCAAGCCGCGCTTTGGGGCGCGGGCGGGCTTGCAGCCGTGATGGCGCTTATCGTTGCACTCGCCGCGCGTGCGTTTGCTGGGCGGCGGCGCGATTTCGTGACGGTGATGGCCGATCTCGGCGCCGAGCGCGGCGATGTCAGCTTGCGCCTTTCCGATGAAGCGGGCGGCGTTGGTTTTCTCGCGGGCATAATCGGCGCGGGCGCGGCCGGCGCCGCAGGCGCTGCGTCTCTCTCCGTCGTCGAGCCGAACGGCGCATGGCTCACGGGGATCATGCCGGGTGATGTCGCGCCGCTGATCGCTGCGCCGCTCATCGCCGCGCTTGCAGCGGGCGCGGGCGCGCACTTTGCGGCCAACACGCTGTTCGCACGCGCCGCGCGGCTGGGGTGAGCGCGCGATGAATTTTCTCAAGGGCGCCTTCCTCGCACTTCTGACAGCAGCCGTCGTCGCGTTCGGCGTCGGCTTCCTCGGTTTTGCGCACAGCGTGCGCGAGGCGGCCGCGCCGCGCACGGCGCCGGAAGCAGAAGCAATCGTCGCGCTGACGGGCGGCTCGCTCGATCGCCTGCAAGTCGGCGTCGATCTCTTGGAGGAAGCGCACGGCCGGCGCCTGCTGATCTCGGGCGTCAATCCCACCGTGAAAGACGAAGAGTTGTTCGAGCTTCTGAGCGTCGATCCGCGGCTCGCACAATGCTGCGTCGATCTCGGACGCGCCGCGGAAGATACGCTCGGCAACGCGTCCGAAACGGCCGCTTGGGCGCGCCGAAACGGTTTCCGCAAGATCATCCTGGTGACGGACGACTACCACATGCCGCGTTCGGTAACGGAACTGCGGCTCGCGCTCCCCGAAGCGGAGATCACGCCCTACCCGGTCGCCACGCGTTGGACCGAGAACAACCGCTGGCAGAGCGATCTTTCCGCTGCGGCGCGGCTCGGCGGCGAATACGTGAAATATCTCACCATTCGCGCACGCGAAGCCTTGATTGAGCTGAGCAAGGAAGACAACAAGCCGAGCGTATGACGCTCGTCCGGTCTCTCATCTACGTTGCCTACCTCTATGCCGCGATGGCGCTGTGCGTGATCGTGCTTGGGCCCATCGCCTTCTTCTCGCCGCGCCACGGCATGCTCGGGCCGCAAGCGTGGGCGCATATGGCGATTTGGGGCTTGCGCGTCATCTGCGGCGCGCGTGTGCGCGTTGAGGGCGCCGAGAACGTGCCGCCTGGCGGCGTGCTCGTCGCGTCGAAGCACCAGGCGATGCTCGATACGCTGACGCCCTTCTTCGTGCTGAAGCGCCCCGCGATCGTGCTCAAGAAGGAGCTGCTCTCGATGCCGCTCTTTGGGTGGTACGCCAAACGCGTCGGCATGATCGCGATCGACCGTGACGGCTACGCCGCCACACTGAAGCAGATGCTGCGCGATGCGCGTGCCCGCGCCGCCGAAGGGCGCGAGATCGTGATCTTTCCGGAAGGCACGCGCCAAGAGCTCGGGGCGCCACCTGATTACAAGTCGGGCGTGGCCGCGCTCTACCGCGATCTTGGCGTGCCGTGTGTGCCCGTTGCCGTGAGCACCGGGCTTGTCTGGTCGGCGCAAGGCATCATCCGCCGCCCCGGCGAGGCGGTCGTGAAATTCCTTCCGCCAATCGCGCCAGGCCTCTCGCGCGCCGACTTCATGCGCGAGCTTGAAACGCGCATCGAAACGGAAACCAACGCGCTCGTCGCCGACGGTCTCGCCAAGAAATGAGCGCAGCAAAGCCGCGCCGCCTCTGGCTCATCGTGCCGTGGGCGATCTTCATCGCACTCACGATCGGCTGGACGATCTATTGGAACGCGCTCGCCAACGGCGCCCGCGTTGCGCTCGACACGTTTGTCGAACAACAGCAACGCGCCGGCGCGACCGCCGAGATCGGCTCTGTACGCGCGCGAGGCTTTCCGCTCCAACTCGCTCTCGACATCACGGATGCGCGCTATATCACGCGCGAACGCGGCGTCGCGCTTACCGCGCCGCATCTGTTGATCCACATCAACCCCACCAACCCGCGCCACTTGATTGCGACGTTTCCCGAACCGCTAACGCTGCAACTCGGGCGCACCGAACGCACGCTCGCCTCGCCTTCGCTGATGGTGAGCGCGCAGATCGGCGCCGAGACGCGCCTGGCTTACATTGGCGCCGAAGCGAACGACCTCGCCGTCACCAGCGGCGAACGCGTCGATCGGCTTGGGCGCTTCGTGCTCAATCTGCGCCCCGATCCGCGCGACGACGCGTCGTGGCAAGCCGCGCTGCACATCGAACGCTGGGCGCTCGGCCGCCCCGTGATCGGCGCCGAACCGCTCGGCCAGGACATCCCCACGCTCGACGCCGCCATTGTGCTCGAACGCGCGCGCGAAGCCCGCAGCCTCAGCGCCTGGCGCGCAAACGATGGCGCCGCGCGCATCGAAGCGCTGCGCTTCACGTGGGGCGCAGCACAAGGCGAAGCGCAAGGCCGCATCGGCTTCGACGCTGAGACCCGCTTCGCCGGCGCGCTCAACATCACGCTCGCGGAACCGCGCCGCGCCCTCGCCGCCTTCGCCGCTGCGCCCGATACGTCGCGCGACACCGCCCGCGCGCTCGAAGCGCTCGCCGTCGTCAGCGCGCTTTCTGGCGACACGCTCTCGCTGCCGCTGCGCGCGGAAGAAGGCGCGCTCTATCTCGGCCCTGCGCGCATCCGCGCGCTCGGGCCCGTTCTCTAGGGTTTATCCCGCCCAAAGTTCGGCGCAGCGCTGTCTTGGCCCGCTTCGATGACTTCGCGGCGCATACGGCGCGCGCGCGCGAACGTATCGTAGAGCGCATCGCCATCGCCCCAACGGATCGCGCGCTGCAGTGCGGCCAAATCTTCGGAAAACCGCCCGAGCACTTCGAGCACCGCTTCGCGGTTCGCCAAAAAGATATCGCGCCACATCGTCGGGTCGGACGCCGCGATCCGCGTGAAATCGCGAAAGCCGCCCGCGGAGTATTTGACGACTTCGCTTTCGGCGACTTTCTCCAAATCTTCCGCCATCGCGACGATGTTGAACGCGATCAAGTGCGGCAGGTGGCTCGTCACCGCGAGCACGAGGTCGTGGCGGGCCGCGTCCATCAGATCGACGTTCGCGCCGAGCCCGCGCCAGAACGTGGCGAGCCGCTCGACCTGCTCGGCGTAGTGCGCGCGCGCATCTTCGCGCGGGCACAAGATCATCCAGCGGTTCTCGAACAACGTGCCAAAGCCCGCGTCGGGCCCGCTGCGCTCCGTGCCCGCGATCGGATGCCCCGGCACGAAGAACACATGCTCCGGCAGCGCCGCGGCCACCGCATCCGCCACCGGCTTCTTCACGCCGCCGACGTCCGTGACCAGCGCGCCAGCTTTCAAATGCGCCGCAAACTCCGCCGCCGACGACGCCATGCCGCCGACCGGCATGCACAGCACCACGCAATCAGCATCGCGCACGGCATCGGCAAGCGTCTCCGCAACCTCGCCCAACTGAAGCGCACGGGCCCGCGCGCGCACCTCCGGCGAAGCGTCATACAAGCGCACGCGCGTTGCTTGCCCCTTCTCCCGCGCCGCATGCGCGATCGAAGAGCCGATCAAGCCGATCCCGACGATGGCGAGCGTGTCGAACGTCGTCACGACTTCATGAAATCCGTGAGCGCCGCGAGCACGCCCGTGTTCTGCGCCTCGGTGCCGATGGAGAAGCGCAGCGCGTTCGGCAGGCCGTACACTTTGAGCGCGCGCACGATGTAACCGCGCGAGCGCAGGAACGCGTCCGCTGCATCGGCCGTCTTGCCGCTCTCCGGGAAGACCACCAGCAGGAAATTCCCCGCGCTCGGGACGACCTCAAGCCCCAGCGCCGCCATCGCAGGGCGCACGCGCGCCAGTTCGCGCTCGTTGTGGTCGGCGCTCTTATCGGCAAAGTCGCTGTCGGCGATCGCGGCCACGCCCGCCATCTGGGCCGGCGTCGAGCAATTGAACGGCGAGCGCACGCGGTTCAGCGCATCGATCACGTGCGCGGGGCCATACGCCCAGCCAAGCCGCAGCGCCGCGAGCCCGTAAATCTTCGAGAACGTGCGTGTCATGATCACGTTGTCGGCCTCGCTCACGAGTTCGAGGCCGGAGGAGTAATCGTTCTTGCGCACATATTCGGCGTAGGCCGCATCGATCACGAGCAGCACATTGCCCGGCAGCGCAGCGTGCAGCCGCCGCACCTCCGAGAACGGTAGATAGGTGCCCGTCGGGTTGTTCGGGTTGTCCAAGAACACGAGCTTGGTCTTCGGCGTGACGAGCGCGAGCATCGCGTCCACATCCGCCGTGTAGCCGTCGTTCTTCGCGGTCTTGGTCATCGCCGCCGATTGCTGGGCCACGATCTTGTAGATCGAGAACGCGTATTGGCTCTGGATCATCTCATCGCCGGGGCCGAGATAGGCGCGCCCGAGCATGAAGAAGATTTCGTCCGAGCCCGCGCCGCAGACCAGCCTGGCCGGATCGAGCCCGTAGCGTTGCGCAATCGCGTCCCGAAGGATCGTCGCCCCGCCCTCGGGATAAATCGCCAGCCCATCGGCAGCCGACGCGAACGCGGCTTTGGCCTTCGGGCTCGGTCCGAACGGGTTCTCGTTCGAAGCTAGCTTCTCGATCTTGGCGACGCCCGCGACCTTGGATTCCCCAGGCTTGTAGGGCTCGATCTCGAGAATGGTGGGCAGCGCTTTGGGCGGCATGGACTTTTCAAACAATTGTGAGGCTGGCGGCGATTAGACCCGCGCGTAGGACCCCACCACGCGGAAGCCGTCAAGCCCGCCGCGCGCCAGCGTCGTCACCCGCACATCCGTGGGCGCAACGAAGCCTTCGAGCTGCAGCAGCACTTTGGGCTCGGAGCGGGCAATCTCGCGCCCGTTGAAGCCCGCCTCCGTCAGCACGCGCTGGACCCGGTGATGCTGGTCATGCGCCATCGCGAGCGTCACGTCCCCGCCCGCCGGCTCGATCGGCGCGCCTTGCGCGAACAGCGCCGCATCCGGCGCGGTCTCTTCACCCCGGCGAAGCGGCAGACCCGCGATCAACGCCATCCGGTGATATTTGGACTCCGAAAGCGCCGGCCACCAGCCGCCCGCTCCCGTTGAGGCGGGCCATGGCACCACGGCCACCATGTTCGGCTCTTCCACAGCGCGCGTCAGCGCCGCGCGCGCGTCCTGCGCGCGGTGGATGCGGGTGCGGGCCCCAAAGTGGCGGCGCGCCACGTCATGCATGCGCACCGGGTCCGCCCCGCCGCCGACGACAACGTCGAGCGGCCCAAGCTTGCGCCCCTCCGCGCCGATCAACACGCGCCACAATTCAACGATCAGATCGGGCTCGACGCCCCCCTCGCTCGCGGCGACGAGGCGGCGCATCACACCAACATCGCGCGCCGGCCGCACCCGGTGGCCGCCTTCCGCCGCCAAGGCTTCGGCCGCGCCCATGCGGCGCTTCAAGAGCGCAAGCAGCTCCAGATCGATTGTCTCGATCTCTGCGCGGGGGCCGGAGGACTCGCTCATGCGCGGAACCTTATCGACGATTGTGTGAAACCGCCAAACTGCGCACGCAGCACGCGCGCGCCGTTCCATCCCCTACGCTTATCAGCCGAGACTCTTTGGGGGATACGCGCGCGGCGTGCGCGCGGCTATGTTGGCGCCATGATTCAAGAGAATACCGCCAGAGCCCTGAACGATGGCGGCGGCCCGCGCGGCTCGCTGGCCGGGGGCGTGCGCACGGTGACGTTCGAAGAACCGCTGCAATTGTCCTCAGGCGCGCACCTTTCGCCGCTTCAAATCGCTTACGAAACATATGGCGCGCTCAACGCGGACCGGTCGAACGCCATCCTCGTGTGCCATGCGCTGACGATGGATCAGTTCGTTGCGAGCCCGAACCCGGTGACCGGCCGGCCCGCCTGGTGGCCGCGCATCGTCGGCCCGGGCCGGCCGATCGACACCAACCGCTTCTACGTGATCTGCGCCAACGTACTCGGCGGCTGCATG
>CAZXNY010000001.1:0-53371 GCA_964642205.1 uncultured Caulobacteraceae bacterium | reverse complement strand
ACGAGAGCGCCGGCGTTGTCGAAGCGATCGGCTCGGAAGTGCGCACGGTGAAGGTGGGCGATCACGTGATCACGTGTCTCTCGGCCTTCTGCGGCCATTGCGAACATTGCCTCACCGGGCACCTCAGCCTCTGCCAGTCGCCGGACACTAAGCGCGGGGCGGGTGAAGA
Organism: uncultured Caulobacteraceae bacterium; assembly: GCA_964642205.1. GTDB lineage: Bacteria > Pseudomonadota > Alphaproteobacteria > Caulobacterales > Aquidulcibacteraceae > JBEVOS01. The sequence continues at coordinate 53,202 of CAZXNY010000001.1, read as the reverse complement.
ACCGCGTCTCACGCAGAACGGCGCGCCGCTGCCGCAATTCCTGAACCTATCCTCGTTCGCCGAGCAAATGCTCATTACCGAGCATGCCTGCGTCTCGGTACGCAAAGACATGCCGCTCGATCGTGCGGCGCTGATCGGTTGCGGCGTGATGACCGGCGTTGGCGCGGTGTTTCACACGTCCAAGGTGCGCCCGGGTGAAACCGTCGCCGTCATCGGCTGCGGGGGCGTTGGCCTCGCCGCCATCAACGGCGCTGCGATCGCAGGCGCTGGCCGCATCATCGCGATCGACATGTCAAAGTCGAAGGACAATCTCGCCAAGCATTTCGGCGCGACGGACTTCATCTGCGCCGCCGATACCGACGCTGTGAAGGAGGTCATGGAAATGACCAAGGGCGGCGTGCACCACACGTTCGAAGCCGTCGGCCTCAAGAAAACGTCCGAGCAGGCGTTCATGATGCTGAAGCGCGGCGGCACGGCCAACATTATCGGCATGATCCCGATCGGCCAATCGGTCGAGTTGCCGGGCTTTGCGTTCCTCGGTGAAAAGCGCATCCAGGGCTCGGCGATGGGTTCGAACCGCTTCCCGGTCGACATGCCCCGGCTCGTCGATATGTACATGGCCGGCAAGCTGAAGCTCGACGAGATGGTGTCGCGCCGCATCAAGCTTGAGCAGGTCAACGATGCGTTTGCGGAGATGAAGCGGGGCGAGATCGCCCGTTCGGTGATCGTGTTCAACTGACGCGGAGCCGGGTTATGACCGACGCCGTCGCCGCGCCCGCCCCATCCACCGCACCGAGTAAGCCCACTTTGTGGACGAAGCTCGCCTACGGCTTTGGCTCCGTCGCGTACGGAGTCAAAGACAACGGCTTCGCTTATTTCCTGCTGATCTTTTACAGCCAGGTGATCGGCGTCGATGCACGGCTCGTGGGCATCGCGATCACGACGGCGCTGGTGCTCGATGCAATCAGCGATCCTATCGTCGGTTATTGGTCGGACAATTTCCGGCACAAATGGGGGCGGCGGCACCCATTCATGTATGCGTCCGCCATCCCCGTCGCGGCGTCGTATTTCATGCTCTGGAATCCACCGCAGGGTTGGTCCGAGATTCAGCTGTTCTGGTACTTGCTGATTTTGGCGGTGCTGATCCGCACCTTCATCACGTTCTACGAAACACCAAGCTCAGCGCTCGCGCCAGAACTCAGCCAGAACTACGACGAGCGCAGCTCGCTTCTGTCTTACCGTTTCTATTTCGGTTGGACCGGCGGCAACGCGATGACCGTGATGATGTTCCTGCTGCTGTTTCCAGCCTTTGCAACGGTGGCGATCCCGAACGGGCAGTTCAACCGGGACGCTTACGCGCTCTACGGCATCATCGGCTCGGTGATGATCTTCATTGCGATCTTGGTGTCCGCGGGGGGCACGCATGCGCGCATCGCGCACTTGAAGCCGCCGCCGCCCAAGCGTGACCTGACGCTGCTCAAGATATTCAAGGAAATCTTCGAGACACTGGGGAATCGCTCGTTCGCCGCCTTGTTCGTCTCCGCCATTTTCGGGGCGATCGCGAGCGGCGTCTCAGCCTCGCTCTCGTTCTATTTCCTGACGTACTACTGGGAATTCAGTTCCGTCCAAAACGGCTACATCACGTTCGGCGTGTTCGGATCGGCGATCATCGGCGCGCTGCTGGCGCCCTATATTTCCAAGACGATGGGTAAGAAGCGGGGCGCTATCATCATTGGGCTGATCGCCTTCATCGGTTCGCCGGTGCCGATCACGCTGCGCTTGTTGGGACTCTTGCCCGAGAACGGCGATCCGCTGCTGTTCTGGATCGTGTTCACCACCACGATGATCGATGTCGGTCTGATTATCTGCTTCCAGATATTGTCATCGTCCATGATGGCGGATTTGGTGGAACAGGCAGAGCTCAAGACGGGGCGGCGCTCGGAAGGCATCTTCTTTGCGGCGTCTACGTTCATCCGAAAGGCGGTCAATGGGATTGGCGTGATGGCTGCCGCCGCGGTGCTGACGATGGCGCAGTTCCCGACCGGCGCCGATCCCTCGCAGGTGCCCGACGAGGCAGTTCTGCGACTTGGCGCCTATTACGTGCCGACCATTTTGACGCTTTGGATGATCATGATGGCGGTTATCGCAACCTATAAGCTTTCGCGCGAGGATCACGAAGAGAACTTGCGCAAGCTGGAGGCGGCGCGCGGGGCGTGACGCGCTACTGCGCCGGCCAGGTCATGCCGTCGAAGTAGCGCATTGCGGGCGTGTTCGGCACGACGACGATGACGTCGAACGAGGCGAGCACGCGTTGCGCGTCGGCCGGCAGATGCGCCCAGCGGCGCGGTCGCAGCCGGATCATGCGCACGTTGAACACGGTGATCCGGTCCGGGTCGGTCGCCTCGGCGAGGAACGGCCAAGTGGCGGCGTAGCCTGGACCGCACGGGTTCGGCGGATTTGCTTGGCCTGACGTCTCACCACCCGGTCCGCACAGCGCCAGGATCGTGAGTGCGGATTGCCCGCGCGCGGCTGCGAACTCGCTTACGAAGCCGCCGAGTCCTTGCACCGCAAGCGGGGAAGCTCCGCGGAAAGCGTGGTAGCCGCCGAACTTCATCATCACACGCGGCCCCGCGCCATCGCGAAGCGCCGCGTTGTAGGCGCGCACGAAGTTCGCACGCATCAGGTTCTCGCGCGCCGTGTTCGCAACCCAATATTCGCCGCCCCCTCCGACATAGGGCCGGTAGATCGCGTTCGACGCGATAAGGTCGTCGACGAGCGGCGCAAAGCGTGCGTCGCGGCCTGTCATCAGCGCGCGCAGGCGCCGTAGCGTGGCCTCGTCGGCGCCGCCGAGCCAGGCGAAGCGCTGGGATGCATCGCTCGCGAGTTGCGCTGCAAGCGCCCGCGCCTCGCGCCCACGCGCTTGCTCTGCGATATCGGCCAGCAGCCAGGGCGCCGCGCCCACGAACAGCTGGTCGAGGCCCCACAGCGCCGGGCGTGCATCGCTCGAGCTGACGATCGCGGCGGCAAGCTCTGCTTCTGCTGTCCATGTGAAGAAGGGTGCGCTCGGCGCGCCGCCATGCGCGGCCGCGAACGCGCGCCACGCAGGCACGCCCCCGGCGCGCAACTCGCGCTCAAGCGCTTGGGCAACGTAGGGGTCGGTCTCGATTGCGGCGTAGCGATAGCCGGTGTCGTTCAGATCGCGCCAATACGCCGCCGCGAAGCGCGCGATACCCTCGTTGCCGTGTTCCTCGCCGATCATCACGAAGTGCGCTTCCGCGCCCAGCCGGCGCAACAAGTCCGCGCCTTCCCCAACAAGCCGGCCATTCTCGATGCGCGCCGTGCGGCGCGACGCGGCGATGAGCGCGGGCAGGAGCGAGGCGGGCGCGGCGCCCTCCGGCGCGGGCGGCGGGTCCGGGATCGGTTCGGCCTTAGCCGTGAGCGCAAAAGCCAAGCACGCGGCCACGGTCGCCAAAGCGCGTTTCATGATTGTGTCCCCCAAGTCGCACGTGAGATGCGCGCCGCGCCTCTGGCAGATGCAATTGACAAGCACCGCACGGCCCGGAACACCGGTGGCGATGTCCCTGAACGCCGACGCCCTCTTGAAGTCGCTCGATGACCGCGCCGAGGAGATCGTGGCGCTCACGCAAGCGCTGGTGCGCATCCCGAGCGTGAACCCGCCGGGCGCGTTTTATCGAGACTGTGCGGAACTCGTGGGCGCGCGCCTCGCCAAGCGCGGCTTCACCATCGACTATCAGCGCGCCGAGGGCGCGCCGGGCGATAGCGACGCCTATCCGCGTTGGAACGTGATCGCACGCCGCGAAGGCGCACGATCTGGCCCGTGCGTGCATTTCAACGGGCACATCGACGTCGTGGAAGCCGGCGAAGGCTGGAGCCTAGATCCGTTCGGCGGCGACGTACGTGACGGGCGCGTGTACGGGCGCGGCACATGCGACATGAAGGGCGGCATCGCGGCGTCGATCGTGGCCGTGGAAGCGCTGATCGATTCCGGCGCGGAACTGCCGGGCGTGCTCGAAATCTCCGGCACGGCCGATGAAGAGAGCGGCGGCTATGGCGGCGTCGCGTGGCTCGCTGAGCGCGGCTACTTCTCCAAACCGCGCGTCGATCACGTCATCATTCCCGAACCGCTGAACGTCGATCGCGTGTGCATCGGTCATCGCGGCGTGTGGTGGGCCGAGATCGAAACCAAGGGCCGCATCGCGCACGGCTCGATGCCGTTTCTGGGCGATAGCGCCATCCGGCATATGGGCGCGGTGCTGGAGCGGTTCGAGACGGAGCTTTATCCCGCGCTCGCGGCCAAACACACGGCCATGCCGGTCGCGCCCGATGGCGCGCGCCAATCGACCATGAACATCAACTCGATCCACGGCGGCCAGTCCGAACCGAAGGAGGGGTTGCCGTCGCCCGTGGTCGCCGATTCCGTCCGCGCCGTGATCGACCGGCGCTTCCTCGTTGAGGAGACGCTTCAAGATGTGAAGGGCGAGGTGCGCGATCTGCTTGAGCGGCTCTCGCGTGATCGCCCTGGCTTTCGCTACGCGCTACGTGACCTCTTCGAAGTCGCGCCCGTGATGATCGATAAGGACGCGCCGGTCGCACGCGAAACCGCGGCCGCGATTGAACGCGTGTTGAAGAAACCCGCGCAATTCATCTGCTCGCCGGGTACGTATGACCAGAAACATGTCGATCGCATCGGCAAGTTGCGGGACTGCATCGCCTACGGGCCCGGCATTCTCGATCTCGCGCATCAGCCGGATGAGTATGTCGCGATCGACGATCTCGTTGCGTCGTCCAAAGTGATGGCGCTCGCGGCTGGCAAGCTTCTGGGCGCGCTGTGAGATTGAGTCGCCGGAGCGTGCTGGCGGCAAGCGCTGCGCTTGCAGCCTGCGGCGCGCCACGCCCGCCACAGAACATCGCGCGCCTCGGCGTCGCGCTCGAGCCGCCGCATCTTGATCCGACAGCGGGTGCGGCCGCCGCGATCGATGAAGTCGTCTACGCCAATGTTTTCGAAGGGCTGACGCGCATCGGGCCGGACGGCGCTGTGCGCTCCGCGCTTGCTGCGCGGTGGGAAATCGCGAGTGGCGGACGGGAGTATCTTTTCCACCTGCACCCAAACGTCCGCTACCACGATGGCGCGCCCTTCACCGCGGACGATGTCGCGTTCGCGCTCGACCGCGCCCGCGCGCCGGAGTCCACAAACGCGCAGAAAGAATTGTTCGAGCCGATAGCCGAGGTCGCCGCGCTCGATCCGCTGCGCGCCCGCGTGCGCCTCAAGCGCCCGGACGGCGCGATCCTCAATTCGCTTGGGGGCGGAGACGCCGTGATCGTCTCGCGCGCGAGCGCGGCCAACAACATGACGCACCCGGTTGGTACTGGGCCGTTCCGGTTTGAGCGCTGGTCGCGGGGCGCGCTGATAACGCTCACGCGCAACACGGAGTATTGGGGCGCGCCCGCGCGGCTCGACGGCGTCACCATCCGCACGATCCCGGACGCATCCGCTGGCTACGCGGCGCTGATGGCCGACGATGTCGATGGTTTTCCGGATTTCCCCGCACCCGAGCTGCTGCCGCAAATCGAGCGCGACGGCCGCTTCCGCATCGCCATCGGTGTGACGGAGGGCGAAACGATCCTCGCCATGAACAATGGCCGCGCGCCGTTCAACGATCTGCGTGTGCGCCGCGCGATCTCCCACGCCGTCGATCGGCGCGCGGTGATCCAAGGCGCGATGTTCGGCTACGGCACGCCGATTGGCACGCATTTCTCACCGACGCATCCGGCCTATCTCGATCTCACTGGGCAATATCCGTACGACCCCGCGCGCGCGCGCGCATTGCTGGCGGAAGCAGGGTTCCCAAACGGCTTCCGCACCACGCTCGCGCTGCCGCCGCCCGGCTATGCGCGCCGGGGCGGGGAGATCATCGCGGCGCAATTGCGCGCCATCGGCATCGACGCGGAGATACGCAACGTCGAATGGGCGCAATGGCTCGAGGGCGTGTTCGCCAACAAGGACTTCGACCTGACGATCATCTCGCACACCGAGCCGATGGATATCGGCATCTACGGGCGGGACGACTATTACTTCGACTATGCGGCGCCGGCCTTCAAAGCGATCATGGCGCGCCTTGGCGAAACCAGCGATATGGAAGCGCGGAGCGCGTTGCTGCAAGGCGCGCAACGCCGCATCGTGGACGACGCGGTGAACGTCTATCTGTTTCAGCTTCCGAAAATCGGCGTATGGCGCAAAGAGCTTCAGGGCGTGTGGGTGAATTCGCCCGTGCAGGCGAACGATCTCACGGCGGCGTATTGGAGCGATCGCGCATGATCCGCTACCTCGCCGGCCGCGCCTTTGCGCTCGCGCTGACGTTGATTGTTGCGAGCCTCATTGTGTTCGCGATCATCGATATCGCGCCCGGCGATCCCGCTGCCTACATGATGGGCCTCAACGCCGATCCCGCCGCCGTCGCCGCACTGCGCGCCGAACTCGGCCTCGATGGCTCGCTCGTGGAGCGTTACCTCGGTTGGGCGGGCGGGCTGCTGCGCGGCGATCTCGGCGTCAGCTACACTTATCGCGTACCGGTGTCCGATCTGGTGGCAGAACGCGCGGCGCTCTCCATTCCTCTGGCCATGATCGCGCTGGTGCTCTCCTCCAGCCTCGCGCTTGGCGCGGCGCTGGCAGCAGTGAGCAAGCGCGGCGGGCTGGTCGAAACTGCTGTGATGGCGCTGTCGCAGGCGGGCGTGGCGACGCCGAATTTCTGGATCGCGCTGCTGCTCGTGCTCCTGTTCTCAACCACGCTCGGTTGGTTCTCTGCGGGCGGCTTTCCGGGATGGGACGCCGGGCCTGTCGCGGTATTTCGTTCGCTTGCGCTGCCTGCGCTTGCCCTGGCTCTGCCGCAAGCGGCCGTGCTGACGCGTGTGATGCGTTCCGCGCTGCTCGACACGCTCAACGAAGACTATATGCGCACAGCGCGCGCCAAGGGCCTCTCGCAATGGGCCGCGCTCACACGCCACGCGCTGCCGAACGCGATGATCCCGGTGCTGACGATCCTCGGGCTGCAATTTTCCTTTCTGCTCGCCGGCGCTGTCATCATCGAGAACGTGTTCTACCTGCCGGGCCTTGGGCGCCTCGTGTTCCAGGCCATCGTGCAACGCGATCTGATCGTGGTGCGCAGCGTTGTGATGCTGCTCGTGTTCGCGGCTGTCGCGATCGCTTTTGCCGTGGACCTGCTTTACGCGGCGGTCGATCCGCGCTTGCGGCGGCCGGCATGAACCGCGCGCTTGTCATCGGCGCCGCGCTTTCGGGCGCCGCCATTCTTGCAGCCGTCGTGTCGCTGGTATGGACACCATACGACATCACGGTGATCGATGTCGCGCGCACGTTCGCCGCGCCATCGCCGGCGCATTGGCTCGGCACGGACCATCTTGGGCGAGACGTGGTCTCGCTTCTGCTCGCGGGCGCGCGCAACTCCATAGCCGTCGCCCTGGTCGCTTTGGGCATCGGCATTGGCATCGGCGCGCCGCTTGGGTTGCTGGCCGCTGCGCGCGGCGGGCTGATCGACGAGATCATCATGCGTGCGAACGACATGGTGTTCGCGTTCCCCGCGCTGCTGCTCGCGATCTTGCTGACGGCCGTGCTGGGCCCGAGCGGCGTCAACGCCATGATCGCGATCGGCGTGTTCAACGTGCCGGTATTCGCGCGCGTGGCGCGCGGCGGCGCGTTAGCGCTGTGGCGGCGTGAGTATGTTCTCGCAGCGCGCGCGGCCGGAAAGGGCGGCCTACGCATCTCCGTCGAGCACGTTCTGCCGAATCTCGCCGACCAATTGATCGTGCAGGCGACGATCCAATTTTCACTCGGCGTGATCGCCGAAGCGGGTCTCTCCTATGTCGGCCTCGGCGTGCAGCCGCCGGATGCGAGCTGGGGCCGCATGCTCGCTGAGTCGCAGACGTTTGTGTTTCTCGCGCCGTGGCTCGCGCTCGCGCCAGGCCTTGCGATTTTCGCAACTGTGCTTGGCCTAAATCTGATGGGCGATGGGCTTCGGGATGCGCTCGACCCCAAGCAGCGGGCCGCGCGATGAGCGCGCTGGAAATTGCAAACCTCAGCCTTGCGATCGGCGGCGCGCCGATCCTCAACGGCGTGTCGTTCAAGGCGGCGCCGGGTGAGATCACTGCGCTCGTGGGCGAAAGCGGCTCAGGCAAGTCGCTTACGCTGCTGTCAGCGATGCAGCTTCTCCCGCACGGCGCGCGGCTATCCGGTTCGGTGAAGCTAGCGGGTGAGGAACTCGTTGGCGCGGGAGAGGCGCGGCTCAACATGTTGCGCGGCGCGGCCATGGGCATGGTGTTCCAGGAGCCGATGAGCGCGCTCAACCCCGTGCGTACAATCGGCGCGCAGATCGCGGAAACGGTGCTGCTCCACAAACCGCTTTCGCGCGCCGAGGCGCTGGGCAAAGCCCGCGCCGCGCTCGATCGGGTAGGCCTCCGCGAGATCGGGCACGAACGCTATCCGCATGAACTCTCCGGCGGCCAACGCCAGCGTGTCGCCATCGCGATCGCAACCGTGCTGGCGCCCGCGCTTTTGCTCGCCGATGAACCGACGACGGCGCTCGATGTCATTACGCAAGCGGGCGTCCTGTCGCTGTTGCGGGACTTGGCGAATGCGGGCGCCGCCGTGGTGCTTGTGACGCACGACCTCTCCATCGTTGCGCACTATGCCGATCGAGTCGCGATCATGCGCGGCGGCGACATCGTGGATGAAGCGGCCGGGGCAGGCGCGTTGCGCCAGTTGACGCACCCCTATGCGAAGGCGTTGCTCGCTGCGGCCGCGCCACGCGCGCCGGCGACGAGCGCGCCGGAACCGGGAAAAGTCTTACTCGGCGTGGAGCACGCCGTCGTCGCGCACAAACGCGCGGGCGGCGGTGAGGTGCGTGCGCTCGATGGCGTCTCGATGCGCGTGCACGGGGGAGAAAGCGTCGGCGTCGTCGGCGAAAGCGGCAGCGGCAAGTCGACGCTCGCGCGTGTGGCGCTTGGCTTGCAGCGGCTCACATCAGGCGCAGTGCGATTCGATGACAAGGACTGGGGCGCTGCACGCGGCGGCGATCTGCGCGCGATGCGCCGCCGCGCGCAGATCGTGTTCCAAGACCCGTACGGCAGCTTCAATCCGCGCCGCCGAGTCGGATGGCTTGTCGGCGAACCGCTGCATCTCGCGGAGCCCGCGCTAAGCGAAGATGCGCGACGCGGCCGCGTCGCGAAGGCGCTCGAGGATGTGGGGCTCTCGCCAGGCGACGCGGCGCGTTACCCACACCAATTCTCCGGTGGCCAGCGCCAACGCATCGCCATCGCGCGCGCGCTCGTGACCGAGCCAGCGCTGCTCGTGCTCGATGAGGCCGTTTCCGCGCTTGATGTGTCGATCCGTGCGCAAATCCTCGATCTGTTGGCCGATCTGCGTACGCGGCTTGGGCTCTCTTACCTCTTCATCACGCATGATCTGGCCGTTGTGCGGTCAATTGCCGACCGCGTGATCGTGCTGCAGGCTGGAAAGATCGTGGAAGAGGGCCCGGCGCGGACGATTTTCGATGCGCCGGCGCATCCTTATACTGCCGCATTGGCGGCCGCGAGCCCGCGCCTTGACCTTGGCGATACGCAATGAGCGACATTCCATTTGCATCGGCTGAGCTTCTCATCGGCGGCGCTTGGCGCGCGCCGAAGGGGCGCCTGCCGATTGAAGACCCCTCGCGGGGCGAGACGTTCGGCGAACTGGCGCGCGGCGGCGCCAATGAGATCGACGCCGCCGTCGAAGCGGCGCACGCGGCGCGCGCGGGCGTGTGGGGCAAGGCGACGGCGCTGGAGCGCGGCCGCATGCTTACACGCATTGGGCAGGTCGTGCTTGAGCGCGCCGATATGCTCGCCGAGCTCGAAGCACGCGATGTGGGCAAGCCGCTCAAACAAGCTCGCGCGGACGTGACCGCGCTTGCGCGCTACATGGAATTCTACGGCGCCGCCGCCGATAAAGTGCATGGCGAAACGATCCCGTATCAGGCCGGCTACACCGTCTACACGCTCCGCGAACCGCATGGCGTGACGGGGCACATCGTGCCATGGAACTACCCGATGCAGATCGTCGGCCGCTCCGTCGGCGCCGCGCTCGCGATGGGCAATGCGTGCGTGTTGAAGCCGGCGGAGGAAGCGTCGCTCACAGCGCTCGCCTTCGCGCGCATCGCGCAAGAGGCGGGTTTGCCAGCAGGCGTGCTCAACATTGTCACGGGGCTAGGTGAGGAAGCGGGCGCAGCGCTTGCCGCGCATTCCGGCATCGATCATCTCTCGTTCACGGGTTCGCTCGAAGTCGGCCGCCTCGTGCAGGCCGCCGCGGCGGGCCACGTTGTGCCGGTTACGCTCGAACTTGGCGGCAAGTCGCCCCAGCTCGTCTTCGCCGATGCGGATCTTGACGCGGCGACGCCGGTGCTCGTGAACGCGGGCATTCAGAATGCGGGGCAGACGTGTTCCGCCGGCTCACGCATTCTGGTTGAGCGCAAAATTCTGGACGAGGTGATCGCACGCATGAGCGCGCGTTATCGCACGCTTGTCGTCGGACCCGCGCTCACGGACCGCGACGTCGGGCCGCTCATTTCGGCGAAGCAGAAGACGGCCGTTGAGGGCTTTCTCTCACGCGCGCGCAAAGATGGTCTCTCCATCGTTGCGGAGGGCACGATCGCGCAAGATGCGCCGAAGGGCGGGCACTACATCGCGCCCGCCCTGATCGCCAATGCGCCGCGCGATCATGAAAGCGCGCGCGAGGAAATCTTCGGCCCGGTACAGGTCGTCATTCCGTTTGACGATGAGGCCGAAGCGATCGCGATCGCGAACGGCGCGGGCTACGGCCTTGTCGCAGGCGTGTGGACGCGCGATGGCTCACGCCAGATGCGGCTCGCGAAAGCGCTGCGCGCGGGACAAGTGTTCCTCAACAATTACGGGGCGGGCGGCGGCGTTGAGTTGCCATTCGGCGGCGTCGGCAAGTCAGGGCACGGGCGGGAGAAGGGCATGGAGGCGCTCTACGGTTTCTCGGCGCTCAAAACAGTGGCGGCGCATCATGGGTGACCGGCTGGCGGGCAAACGCGCGATCGTAACGGGCGGCGCATCGGGTTTTGGCGAGGGGATCGTGCGCCGCTTCGCCGAAGAAGGCGCGCGCGTTTTGATCGCGGATGTGAACGAGGACGCCGCGCGCGCGCTGGCCGCGCAAACGGGCGCGGAAGCGTGCGCGTGCGACGTGTCGCGCGCCGAAAGCGTCGCGGCGTTGAAAGGCGCAGCGGAGCGCGCATTTGGCGGCGTAGATATCGTCGTCAACAACGCTGGCATCGGCCATCGTCCAACGCCGCTCGACGAAGTCGATGAAGCGACGTTCGATCGCCTGATCGCCGTCAACGCCAAGTCCGTCTACCTCACCGCGCGTGCGTTCGCGCCGGCGATGAAGGCCGCGCGCGCGGGCGCGATCCTCAACGTCGCGTCGACCGGTGGCGTCAGTCCGCGGCCGAACTTGACGTGGTACAACGCCAGCAAGGGCTGGATGATCACGGCCACGCGTGCGATGGCGGTGGAGCTTGCGCCGTTCGGCGTGCGTGTGAATGCGCTCAATCCTGTCGCCGGCGAGACGCCGCTCCTTGCGACGTTCATGGGCGGCGATACGCCGGAAGTACGCGCGAAATTCCTGGCGTCGATCCCGCTCGGCCGCTTCTCCACGCCGCAAGACATTGCGAGCGCCGCGTGCTTCTTGTGCTCGGACGAAGCGAGCATGATTACGGGTGTCGCGCTCGAAGTCGATGGCGGGCGGACGATCTAGACCGGAATGCGGGCCGAAGCCTGCGCTGCTTGCGCCGGAAGACCGAGCTTGCGGTACACGCGCGCGAGCGCCGCGTTCACGACGGCGCCGTCCGGATCCATCTTGCGCCGCAGCTCCAGCGCCTGCTGCGCCGCCACGTAGCGTCCGGCGTGGATCAGCGCATCGAGCCAAATTTGCTCGAACAGATCGCGCTGCGCGTGACTGCCGCCGGTGATGGCAAGTCGGGGCAGCGCTGCGCCAAGTTGCTCGACCGCGGTGTCGTAGTCGCCACGTGCGTGCGCGACGAGCCCCTCGGCGGCGGGCAACGCAACCTCGCGCCAAACCTTGTCCGCTCCGGCCTTCGCGCGAATAGCGGCGAGCAATGCGTCCGCTTCGGGCCGCTCAGCGCGGGCGAGGCCATAGATGTATTGCAGCGTGAGGAAAGGCAGCACGACGTCGCCGGCGCGCGGCGCCAGGTGCTCGGCGAGCTCCGCCCAACGCGGCCCAACATCGACGCCCGCGATCTCCAACCGCGCAAGCAACGACACAGCGCCGACTTGATCTTGGGTGTAGCCTTTATCGACGCCCCAAACGTTTTGATCGTAAAGGCGGAGCGCTTCATCGAACTTGCCTTGGCTCAGATAGAACAGAGCCAGGTGCCAGAACTGATGGGTCAACATGAACGAGTTGAGGCCAGTCCACGTCGGCGCCGCGTCTTTGAGAAACGCCGCCCCTTCGCCGATGCGCCCTTGGGTGAGCATCACATGCGCCAGAGCGTGCTGCGCCCAAGGCTCTCTCGCCTTCAACCGCAGCGCCTCGCGCGACGCCGCCTCGGCCTCGTCGAGCAGATGGCATTGCTCATAGGCGAAGGCGATCATGCCGTGCATTTGAGCGACGTCGCGGTTTGCGTCGAATACGCCGCTTGCGGCGTTGAGCATGCCGGGAAAGTCGCCATGGTTGAACTGAAGGTAGTGCCGGAGCTTGAGCGCCGTCAGATCGCGCGGATGTGTGGCGTTGAGTTCTGCGCCGATGGCGAGCGCACGCGGGATGTCGTCTTCACTCCAGGCGCGCACGAGCGCAGTTGTCATGCGCTCCCGCTCCGTTGCCCCTACCGCGCGTTCCGCGCGCGCGAGGTAGGGCGCGGCCTTTGTGGCGGCGCCCGGCGCTTCGAGGAACATCCACAGGGCCGCGGCGTAAGCATTGATGAGCGGGCTCTCGGGAGAGACTTCGGCGGCGCGCAAAATGTTCGCCGCGCGCGCTTCGTAGCTTAGGAAGCCATCGACGAAATCGTCGATCGCCGCCGGATCGCCCGCGCTGATCGTGTTGCCGAGAAAGTCGGTGCTCATCGCGCGACGCTACCATCCAGCCGCGCGCGGCGCGACCGCGTGCTGACGTAACAGCCTTTTAGCCCCGCTGACGCACGCGCGGCCTGAACCTTCCTTGCGCGACAGCCACAGCGGCGCGAGAGTGCGGGCAGAGGAACTGGCCACATGGATCGCCGCAACACGCTGGGCTTTGACGCCTATTGGATGCCCTTCACCGCCAACCGCGCTTTCAAGGATGCGCCGCGCCTGGTCGCGTCCGCCTCCGGCCACGAGTACCGGACGCCAGATGGCGCGCGCGTGCTGGATGCTTTCTCCGGCCTTTGGACCACGGGCGTCGGGCACGGCCGGCCAGAAATCATCGAAGCGGTGCGCCGCCAGCTTGAGACACTGGATTATGCGCCGGCGTTTCAGATCGGCCACCCCGGCGCCTTCGATCTTGCGACGCGCCTGACGGCGCTCGCGCCGAACAGCATGACGCGCGCGTTTTTCACCAACTCAGGTTCGGAGGCGGTCGAGACCGCGCTCAAGATCGCGCTCGCCTATCAGCACGCGCGCGGCAAGCCGCAGAAGAAGCGGCTGATCGGGCGTGAGCGCGGTTATCACGGCGTGAACTTCGGCGGCATTTCCGTTGGCGGCATCTTGGCAAACCGCGGCGTCTATGCCGGCGGGTTGCTGCCGAACGTGTCACACCTGCCCGCCACGCTCGATCTCAAGCGCAACGCGTTCTCGCGCGGTCTGCCAGAGCATGGCGCGGAACTCGCGGACGCACTTGAGCATCACGTGCGTGTGCATGGCGCAGATAGCATCGCGGCCGTGATCGTCGAGCCCGTCGCGGGATCGACGGGCGTCATCCCGCCGCCGAAAGGCTACCTTGAACGGCTGCGCGCGCTCTGCGATGCGCACGACGTTCTGCTGATCTTCGACGAGGTAATCACGGGCTTCGGGCGCGTGGGCGCGCCATTTGCTGCGCAGCGTTTCGGTGTGACGCCCGATCTCATCTGCACGGCGAAGGGCCTCACCAACGGCGTCATCCCGATGGGCGCGGTGATCGCGCGCCAAGAAATCTACGATGCCTTCATGCAGGGCCCGCCACACGCGATCGAGTTTTTCCACGGCTACACTTATTCGGGCCATCCGGCCGCCGTGGCCGCGGCGATCGCGACGCTCGAAATCTACTCAGAGGAGAATTCGTTCGACGGCGCACGCGCGTTAGAGCCTGCCTTTGAGGAACGGATCCACCAGCTACGGAACGCGCCGAACGTGATCGACATCCGCAATTTCGGGCTCATGGGCGCGATTGAACTGGCGCCGCGCGCCGGTTCGCCTGGCGCGCGTGGTTTTGAAACGCATGTGCGCGCGTTCGAAGCAGGGCTAATGGTTCGCAACGGCGGCGACGTGTTGCAATTTGCACCGTTCCTGAACGGGACGGCCGATGAACTCGATGAAACCTTTTCCACCATTGAGAACGTCTTAAGAGACGTGGCGTAGCGAACCCGGCCAATATGCGGCCAGCGCAGAATGCGAGGGGCTTAGGATGAAGCGGCTTTTGTTGTCCGTCGCGGTTGCGGCGATTGCGTGCACCAGCGGCGGCTTTGCCTACGCGCAGGATGCGGACGGGACGGAGATCATCGTCACCGCGCAGCGGCGCGAGCAGAACGTGCAGGACGTTGGTCTCGCTGTGTCCGTGCTCTCCGGCCAGCAATTGCTCGAGCAGGGCGTGACGACCGTCAACGGGCTTGAGAACCTTGCGCCGAGCCTTGAAGTCGAAAGCCAGTTCGGCGGCGGCCAGCCGTCTTATTCGCTGCGCGGCGTCGGGTTTCGGGACTACGCCTCGAACAATGCGCCGACGGTCGGCGTCTATGTCGATGAAGTCGCTTACACGCTGCCGATCATGACGCAGGGCGTTCTGTTCGATGTCGAGCGCGTCGAAGTTCTACGCGGCCCGCAAGGCACGCTCTATGGGCGCAACACGACGGGCGGCGCGATCAACGTGATCAGCGCACGGCCACGCGATGAATTCGCGGCCGGCTTCAACGCCGAGTACGGCAATTACGATGCGGTGCGCGGCGAAGGCTATGTGAACTGGGCGCTCGGCGGCGGCGCTGCGGCGCGCATCTCCGGCGCGTTCGCGCAAGGCGGCGCCTGGCAAACCAACCGCGAAACCGGCGCCGAGCTTGGCGACGCTGATCGCATCGCGCTGCGCGGCCAGTTCCTGCTGCCCGCGACGGACAATCTCGAGTTCCTCCTGAACCTGCACGGTTTCCGCGATCAATCAGACGGCTTGGGGCTCATCCTCTTCAAGAACCTGCCGGCGACGCCTGCGCCCGGCGGCCCGGGCCTGCCGGTGATCCCGGCCACGCTCGCGCATGAGCATGATCAGACAAGCTGGGGGTTTTCGCCCGCGTTCGCGGCGCAGACGGGCCTGGCGCAAAACACCGCGCCTTTCCGCGACAATGAAGGCGCCGGCGCGAGCCTGACGACGCGCTACGATTTCGGCGGCGCGACGCTCACCTACATCCTCAGCCACGAGCACCTTGATCGCCGCGAGCTCAACGATTGGGACGCGCTGCCGCTCGCGGTGGCCGGCACGCTGTTCACGAGCGAAGCCAGCGTCTTCCAGAATGAAATCCGCCTCGCTTCGAACGGCGATAACGCGTTCGATTGGATCGTCGGCGTCTATTTCGGCGACGAGGAACTGACCGACAATTACGAGTCGGATTTCGGCGACAGCTTCGGCCCGATCGCGTCGCTCTCGACGCCGTATTCGCAGGAGGTCGATACCGCTGCGGTGTTCGCACAGATCGAGTACCAGGTCGCGCCGACGCTCAACCTCGTCGCCGGCATCCGCTACGAGGATGAAGAGCGCCGCCTCGTCGATTTCACGACGAACTTTGCCGGCGGTGCGGTCATTCCGCTGCAAAACAACACCACGGAGATGCAGGAGGTCTCCGGCCGCGTCGCGCTGGAATGGACGCCGACGGACGATCTGCTGTACTACGCCTCGATCAGCCGCGGCGTGAAATCGGGCGGCTTCACCGCGTACAATTCATTCAGCCCTGATGCGGTCGACGCGTTCGATCCTGAAGTGCTCGTCGCGTACGAAGTCGGGTTCAAGAGCGAGCTGATCGATCGCACGCTGCGGCTTAACGGCGCGCTCTTCTACTACGACTACACCGACCAGCAGGTGCAGAACGCGCTCTTCATCGCGGCCAACAACGCCGCCGTTGGCCGCATCACCAACGCGCCTTCGAGCCGCATCTATGGCGCCGAACTCGAACTCGTGTGGCGCCCGATCGATGCGCTGACGATCACGCAGGCGATCGGCTATCAGAACGGCGAATTCGATGAGGACTTCCTCATCCTCGACATCGCCGCGAGCAACGCCTCGGGCACGCCCGTCGGCCGCAACGCCAACGGCGAGCGTCTGGGCCCGCCGGAGCTCACTTACAATGGCTCGCTCGCTTACCAACGGGCGGTCGGCGCCAATTGGGAATGGTCCGGCTCGGTCGATTACGCCTATCGCGGCGAGACTGATCCGCCGCTCCTGAAGCCGACGTTCGGCGAGGGGTACGGCGTGCCGGACTATTGGCTCGTCAACGCCAACGTCTCGGTCCGACCGACGGACGGCCCGTGGGAGTTCGGCCTGTGGGGCCGCAACCTCCTCGACGAGGAATATCACGAGACGCGGAACTTCTTCGCCGCTGCTGACGTGACGCCCATCGCGGCGCCTGGTCTGCCGCGCACGTTCGGCGTGCGGGTCGCCTACCGGCGCTAAGCACGTAAGGTTGCAAACGGAGGAGGGCGCGCCGCGGCGCGCCCTTTTTCGTGTTCCCGGTATTTTTGTGCGGCGCCGAAGAGCGCCGTCGTGCGTTGGGAAAGGTGGATAGCCCCGCAGCACGAAGGATCGCCCATGCTCGACCTGGCAAACGCCAAAGCGGCTCCGGCTCGCACGCCCGCGCCCCTCCGCTTGGCCGCGCCGCAGGTCGTTCCGCAAGTCATGTCGTTGGCGATCCTCGGGAACTTCCCCCCGCGCCGCTGTGGCATCGCGACCTTCACCAGCGATCTTTACATTGCTCTGAAGACGGCCGAGCCGCGCATGAAGGCGGCGATCTACGCGATGGATGATGGCCGCGGCCACGCCTATCCGCCCGACGTTGCAATGGCGATCCCAGCGGACGATCCGGCCGCCTACGCCGAGGCCGCCGCGCGCATCAACGCTTCAAGCGCTGACGTTGTCTCGATCCAGCATGAGTTCGGCATCTTCGGCGGGCCGGCCGGCGCACATCTGCTGATCTTCCTCGAAAAGCTCCCTAAGCCCGTCGTCACCACGCTCCATACTGTGCTCTCGGCTCCGAACCCGGACCAGCGCCGCGTGATGCAGCGGCTGATCGCGCGCTCGCATCGTCTGGTTGTGATGTCCGAACGCGGGCGGCGCATCCTGATGGACGTGTACGACGTGCCCTCACGCAAGATCGCCGTCGCGCCGCACGGCGCGCCCGACCGGCCGTTCACCGAAAGCACAGCGCACAAAGCCGCCCTCGGCCTCTCGCAGCGCGACGTGCTGTTGACGTTCGGCCTCCTGTCGCCCGGCAAGGGGATCGACGTAATGATCCGCGCTTTGCCGCGCGTTGTCGCCGCGCGCCCGAACGCGCTTTACGTGATCCTGGGCGCCACGCACCCAAACATCGTTGCCGAAAACGGCGAGGCGTACCGGGAGGGGCTGGCCAAGCTCGCGGAGGAGTTGGGCGTCGCCGACAACGTGCTTTTCCTCAACGCCTACGTCGATACCGACATGCTGCTCGGCTATCTCTCGGCGTGCGATGTCTACGTCACGCCCTATCTCAATGAGGCGCAGGCGACGTCCGGGACGCTGGCTTACGCGGTCGCGCTCGGCAAGCCTGTGGTCTCCACGCCTTACTGGCATGCGGCTGAACTGCTCGCAGATGATCGCGGCGTGCTGACTCCATTCGGAGATAGCGAAGCGCTCGCGAGGGAAATCGTCGCGTTGTTGACGGACGATCGCCGCCGTGACGAAATCCGTGCAAACGCCTACGCCGCTGGCCGCGCAACGACATGGTCGCGCTCGGCGGATTCGTATCTTCAGTATTTTTCGCTCGCGCGCGCCGAAGATCGCCGCATGCCGGCGCCAGCGCCGCGCGTGTTGCCGCGCCCGCGCTTGGACGCTGTGTTTCGCATGAGCGATTCCACTGGCATTTTACAGCATGGCGTCTTCTGCGTGCCAGACCGCCGCCACGGCTATTGCACCGACGATAACGCTCGCGCGCTGATGCTGATGGCTGAAGCGTGTGCGGCCGGCGCAGAGGCGGATCGCGCAAGTGAGCGCGCCGGCGCTTACGCCGCGTTCATTCAACATGCGTGGAACGAGGATCATGGCTGTTTTCGCAACTTCATGAGCTTCGATCGGCGCTGGCTGGAAGAGCGCGGTTCGTGCGACAGTTTCGGCCGCGCGCTGCTCTCGCTTGCCGTCGCGGCGCAAGGCGCGCTTGGTGAGGACTACGCGCAGTGGGCGGCAGCGTTGTTTGAGCGCGCGCTGCCACATGCCGCCAAGCTCACGCCACTGCGCACGCGCGCGTTCGTCGCGCTCGCTTGCGCGGCGTTTCTGGAGAAGCGCCCGGATCATGGATTTGCGCGCGAGACGCTCGCCGCGAGCGCTGCGTATCTCGCCACCCAGTTTGCGTTGGAGCAACGCGCGGGTTGGACGTGGTTCGAGCCGACGTTGGGTTACGACAATGCGCGCCTGCCGGAAGCCTTGCTCCGCGCCGCGCTTGTCCTCAAGGAAGACCGGTACGCCGAAGCGG
Organism: uncultured Caulobacteraceae bacterium; assembly: GCA_964642205.1. Lineage (GTDB taxonomy): Bacteria > Pseudomonadota > Alphaproteobacteria > Caulobacterales > Aquidulcibacteraceae > JBEVOS01. The sequence continues at coordinate 34,240 of CAZXNY010000001.1, read as the reverse complement.
GCCGTGCGGCGCTCGCTTGGCTCTGCGCCAAGCACACCGGCGCTGGCGGGGTCTTCCGCGCCGTGGGTTCGGAGAGTTTCGGCAAGCCCTACGCGGAGCCTTCGCCTTTCGACCAGCAGCCGCTCGAAGCGCTCGCGGCGGTCGAAGCGTGCGCGGCAGCGTACGCGCTCGATGGCGATGCGCGCTGGATTGGCGAAGCGCATCGCGCGTTCGATTGGTTCTTGGGCGAAAACGATCTCGCACGGCCGCTCGCCGATCCGAAGACCGGCGATTGCTACGATGGGCTCGGCCGGGGCGGGCCGAACTTGAACCGCGGCGCTGAATCCGTGCTTGCGTTTCAGCAGGCGCTTCTGTCCATGCATAAGCTGGTGCGTGCGGCCAAGCGCGAACCGGCGAACGATACACTGACGCGCTGACGCGGAGCGGCTCTTGGTCGAAATCACCACGCTGCCCATCAGGCTGACGGCCGATCCCGCGCGCGTGGTGATCCGGCCGCTGCATATTGCAGCGAGCGATCCCACCAAGCCAAACCGCACGCGCCGCATTGTCGATGCCGTCCTCGCGCTCAGCGATGGGGAGTGCGATGAAGAGAATGCGCTTGTCGATCATGACTTCGACGGTCGCCATTGGCAGACGCAGGGCATCTACCTTGAACGCTTTCGCCACGTCGCGATCGAGCTTGGCCTCAACCCCGCGCATATCAGCGCGGCCAAGCAAGAGCTGATCGGCGCTTCGTTCTGTCATGAATATTCCTACGCCGCCGCGGCGATCATGAACCCCAGCATCGTGCCGCATCCCGATCAGACGGGCCTCCAGCCGGGCGATGTGCGCTTCGTGCTGTCGCTGCGCACGGTCGGTGAGGGGCACATTTCCTCAATCGCGTTTCGCGAAGGCATTCTCTACGCCAACGGCACGATGAGCTTGCTGGTCGAGCCGCCGTTCGCGATGGCCGTCAACGGCATCGGCAAGAAGGCGATCGACGAGAAGGATTTCCGCGTCTCGCGCGATGAGAACGCGACGCTCTCCGGCAGTGTGATTTTCCCGTTCACGCGTCAGCAGCGCAACGGGCTTGAAGATCTCCGCCTCGTGCGCTTCGCTGAGCCGGGTGAGAGGCCAATCTATTACGGCACCTACACCGCCTATAGCGGCGCCGACATCGCGTCCGAGCTTTTGAGTACGGAAGATTTCCGCACGTTCCGTTTGCGCGCCATGCGCGGCCGCGCCGCCGCGAGCAAAGGCATGGCGCTCTTCCCGCGCCGCATCGGCGGACGTTACGCCGTGATCGGCCGGCAAGACAATGAGAACCTCTACTTCTTGGAGTCCGACGATCTCCTGAATTGGGACGAGGGCGAGCGCGTGATGACGCCGCGTTTCGCGTGGGAGCGCATTCAAATAGGCAATTGCGGCGCGCCGATCGAGATCGATGAAGGTTGGCTGTTGCTGACGCATGGGGTCGGCGCCATGCGTCAATATTCGATTGGCGCTGCGCTGCTCGATAAGGAAAATCCGCGCAAAGTGCTTGGACGCACACGTCTGCCGTTGTTGCGTCCGTCCGATGAAAGCCGCGAAGGTTACGTGCCGAATGTCGTCTACACATGCGGCGCGCTCGCGACGAACGGCTTTCTCTTCATGCCCTATGGCGTCGCGGATTCTTCCGTGGCTTTCTGCACCATCCCGCTGAAGGGCTTGGTGGAGAGCATGGTGTGATGGAAGCCTTCGCTGCGTTCGCTGAGCCCGGCTTGCGGCTCGCGGCCGCGGCGCTCGCCGGCATGGTGATCGGCCTCAACCGCGACATCGCCGGCAAAGCGATGGGCGCGCGCACGCTCGGTCTTGTCTCCGTCGGCGCCGCCATCGTCGCGCTCGCCGCGATCGGCGATCCGCTGATCGGCCCGCATCCCGATGCACGCAGCCGCGTCGTTCAAGGGGTGCTGCAGGGCGTGCTCACGGGCGTCGGCTTTCTTGGCGCCGGTGTGATCGTGCGGCGCGCGGACAACAACGATGTGAAGAACCTGACGACCGCGGCGACCGTGTGGGTGACAGCGGCTGTCGGCATCGCCTGCGGCCTCGGCGAATGGACGCTGGTTGCGTGGGCTGTTGCGCTGACCCTCGCGATCCTGGTTCTCGGCCAGCCGGTAGAAGACTGGTTCGTGAAGCGGCTCGCCAAGCCGAAGGTGCGCGAAGCGGAAAACGAGCAGAGGAACAATTCGGAAACGGATTGACTTTACAGCCGACTAGAACAAAAGTAGAACAATGTCGGCCTCCCTGCCTGTCTTGCCCTTTGGGGCAGCCTCCGCTGAGCGGGCCCTGCGCTCGCAAGCGGAGGATTTTTCTTGGGATTTGGCCACGGGCGCCTCGTTGCCCCGGCTCGCTGCAGGCCGGGTGCATGAAGCTTTTCCGGCCTGGGGCGGTGAGGGGACGGCGCTCTTTTTCTTGCTCGGCGCTTCGAGCCCTGCGCGGTGGACGGTGTGGGTGCGCGAAGCGGCCGCCAGCGCTGAACATGGTGAGCTTTACGCGCCCGGTTTCTCGGCGCTCGCGGATCCGGCCAGCATTCTGCTGGTCCGCGCGCAGAAGCGTGTGGAGGCGCTCTGGGCGGCCGAAGAGGCCCTCAAGCGCCCCGGCGTGCGCGTGCTCTTGGAGTTGGGCGCGCGCGGCAAGCCCATCGATCTCACGGCCACGCGCCGGCTCAGCCTTGCAGCCGAAGCGCATGGCGCTTCCGCGCTCATCCTGCGCGGCGATTGCGGGCGCCCGGAGTTCATGCGCGCGGCGCCGACGAGTTCGGCGTGGACGCGCTGGCGCATCGCGCCCGCGCCGTCCCGCACGCCGCATCGCGACGAAATCGGCGCGCCGTCGCTTACGGCGGAATTGATGCGCCACCGCGCTGGCGTGCGCCCGCGCACGCTCGATTTGGAGTGGAGTGATGACGGTTTCCGCATCGCAGAATCGCGAAGCGCCGCCAGCAGCAACGAAGCGTTGGGCGGCGATTTGGCTCCGGCGACTGTCAACGGATCGGCTGATCAAGACGGGCGCCGCCGCGCCGTCGGATGATGGGCTTGCCACCTATGCGCGCGCAGGCGCCGCCTTCGTGCTCGACGCGGTCGATGCACGCGCACGCGCCAACGGTCTCGCCACCGGCATGACGCTCGCGGATGCGCGCGCGATCCGCCCCGCACTTGTTGCTGTCGAAGCGGATGCGATGGCCGATAGCGCGTTGCTAAATCGGCTCGCGGCGTTTTGCGAACGCTGGACGCCGGGCGTCGTGCTCTCGCCCCCCGATGGCGTTCTGCTTGAAATCGGCGCGACGGCGCATCTCTTTGGCGGCGAGGCGGCGCTCCGGGAAGAGATAACCCGGCGCATCGAAGCGGGCGGGTTTTCCGCCCGCGTCGCGCTTGCCGATACGCCGGGCGCGGCGTGGGCGCTCGCGCGGTTTGCACGCGCGCCCTATGCGCCTCCGGGCGAAACGGTCGAGCATCTCGCGCCGCTCCCGATCGCCGCGCTGCGGCTTTCACCTCCAGCCGAGGCGCTTCTGAATAGGCTTGGCCTCACGCATATCGGCGCGCTGATCGCGCGGCCGCGTGCGCCGTTCGCTGCGCGCGCAGGCGAGGATGCGCAGCGTCTCCTCGATGAAGCGCTCGGCCGCGCGCCGCCCGCGCTCGTCTATCGCCGCCCGCCACCGGCGCTCTTTGCACTGCGCCGTTTTCTCGAACCTTTGGTGCATGCGGACGCCTTGATGATTGCCGCCGCAGATGCGGCCGAAGAGATCGTCGCCGGGCTCGATCTGCGCGGTGTGGGCGCGCGGCGCTTGGCGCTCAATCTGTTTGCCGTTTCCGGCGCGCGCCGGCGCCTCGAAGCGGGTTTCAGCCGCCCGGAAACACAAGTGAAGGCGCTGCTGCGCGCTTTCCGCGAGCAGCTCAACGCCGCCGAGGATGACCGCACGTTCGAGTTCGGCGTCGAAGCGATCCGGCTCGACGTTATGGAAACCGGCCGCCTTGGCGAAGACGAGGGCGATACCGGCGATGCGCGCCTCATCGATGCGCTGAGCGCGCGCCTCGGCGCGCTGAACGTGCGCCGCGTCGCGTGCGCCGATCATCATTGGCCCGAGCGCGGCGCGGCCAGCACGCCAGCGCTCACCGAAGCGCCCGCCGCGCATGCGCCGCCCGCGCGCGCACGTCCACTCAAATTGCTCGCGCGCCCCGAGCCGATTGAAACGCTCGCCGCAACACCCGATGGCCCGCCGCGCCGCTTCCGCTGGCGGCGCGTGCAGCACGAGGTCGTCCGCGCGGAGGGGCCAGAGCGCATCGCGCCCGATTGGTGGGAGCGCGACGGGCTCACGCGAGACTATTTCCACGTCGAAGACGCCGCCGGCGCCCGGTTCTGGATTTTTCGCGAAGGGCTCTATGCGCGCGAAACGCCAACGCCTGCGTGGTTCGTCCACGGCTTTTTCGGATAGCGGCGATGACGGCGTTTGCAGAACTCGCGCTCACCACGAACTTTTCGTTCCTGCGCGGCGCATCGCATCCCGATGAGATGGTCGCGGAAGCCAAGCGCTTAGGTCTCGCTGGCGTCGGCGTCGCCGATCGCTGCACGCTCGCAGGTGTGGTGCGCGCGCATGTCATGGCGAAGGAGCAGAAGCTCCGGCTCGCGATCGGCACGCGCCTCGTGTTCACCGACGAAACGCCGGACATTCTGATCTACCCGAAGGACCGCGCCGCCTATGCGCGTATGTGCCGGCTGCTCACGCTCGGCAACCGCCGCGCCCCGAAAGGGCAGTGCTTCCTCACGCGCGAAGATTTTCTCGCGCACGCAGAGGGGATGCAGACAATCGTTGTGCCCGGGTCGGAAACGGCCGGGCTCACGCCGCTGCTGCGCGAGATCGCAGCGCACGCGGGCGCCGTCTGGCTCGCCGCGCCCACCGTTTATGATGGCGCCGATGCGCGCCGCCGCCGCGCGCTGGCGGAGATCGCTTCGCAATCCGGCGCGCGCCTGATCGCGACGACGGCGCCGCTCATTCATACCGCTGACCGCAAGCCGCTCCTCGATGTCGTCACCTGCATCCGCGAGAAAACCACGCTCGACGCGGCCGGGCGGCTGCTCGAAGCAAATGCCGAGCGCCACCTCAAGGAGCCGCGAGAGATCGCGCGCCTCTTCAAAGACATGCCCGGCGCCGTCGACGAAACGATGCGGTTCCTGGACGGGCTCAACTTCTCAATGGATGAGCTGCGCTACGAATATCCGGAAGAAACCAAAGCCGGTTTCGCCTCCCCACAAGAAGCGCTCGAGGCCTTCACCTGGAAAGGCGCCGCGGAACGCTACCCGGATGGCGTGCCCGACAAAGTCCGCGCCGCGATCGTGCATGAGCTCGGCATCGTCGCCGAACTCAAATATGCGCCGTATTTTCTCACGGTGCACGACATCGTGCGCTTCGCGCGGTCCGGCAAGACCATCGACGGGCAGGACGTGCCGCCGATCCTCTGCCAGGGCCGCGGCTCGGCGGCGAACTCAACGATCTGTTACTGCCTCGGGGTGACTGCCGTCGATCCAGCGGAAAACGATTTGCTGTTCGAGCGTTTCCTCTCTGTCGAGCGCAACGAGCCGCCGGATATCGATGTCGATTTCGAGCATGAACGGCGCGAAGAAGCGATCCAGTATGTCTACCACACCTATGGTCGCCACCGCGCCGGGCTTGCGGCGACGCTGATCTGCTATCGCGGCCGGAGCGCCATCCGCGAAGTCGCCAAAGCGTTCGGCTATTCCGAAGACCGCATAGGCTCGCTCGCCAAACTTTTCCATTGGTGGACGAAGGACGTCACGGAAGAAGACCTGACGGAGATCGGCCTCGACATAGCCGATCGTAAGCTCATGGCGTGCCTCGCGCTCGCGAGTGAGCTGCAGGGCTTCCCACGGCACCTCTCACAACATGTCGGGGGCTTCGTCATCACGCGCGAGCGGCTGGACGATGTCGTGCCGATCCAGAACGCCGCGATGGACGATCGCACTGTGGTGGAATGGAATAAGGACGATCTGGAGGCGCTCGGGATCCTCAAGGTCGATCTCCTGGGGCTGGGGATGCTCACCTGCATCCGCAAAGCGTTCGACCTCGTCGCGACGCATTATCCAGACGAAAAACCGCTCTCGATCGCTGCGCTGCCGCCAACGGAAGACCGCGTCTACGAAATGTTGAAGCGCGCGGATTCGCTCGGTGTCTTCCAAGTCGAGAGCCGCGCGCAGATGTCGATGCTGCCACGCCTGCGGCCGGAGAAATTCTACGATCTCGTGATCGAAGTCGCGATCGTCCGTCCGGGGCCAATTCAGGGCGGCATGGTGCATCCCTATCTGAAGCGCAAGCAGGGCATCGAGAAGGTCACATATCCCAGCAAAGAGCTTGAACGCGTGCTCCACCGTACGCTCGGCGTGCCGCTCTTCCAGGAACAGGCGATGCAGATCGCCATCGTGGCCGCCGGCTTCACGGCGCCTGAAGCCGATAAGCTCCGCCGCGCGATGGCGACGTTCAAGCGCGTCGGCACCATCGGCTTGCTGAAAGACAAGTTCATCAACGGCATGATCGCAAAAGGCTACGAGCGGGAGTTCGCCGAGCGCAGCTTTAGCCAGATCGAAGGCTTCGGCGAATATGGCTTCCCCGAAAGCCACGCGGCGAGCTTCGCGATCCTGGTTTACGTCTCGTCCTGGCTCAAATGCCATTACCCGGACGTATTCGCCGCCGCGCTTATCAACGCGCAACCAATGGGCTTTTACGCGCCCGCGCAGATCGTCCGCGACGCGCAAGATCATGGCGTCGAGGTGCGTGAAGTCGATGTGAATCGCTCCGACTGGGATTGCACGCTCGAAGACGATGGCCGCACCGCCGCCACGCACCTGCATAAGCGCCACGCCGATATGCGCGGGGATATACGCACCACCGCCGCGCTCCGGCTCGGGTTTCGGCAAGCCAAGGGGCTGAGCGAAGAGGAGATGCGCCAGCTCGTCGCCAATCGCAGCGCGGGCTACGATTCAGTGCGCGATCTTTGGCTGCGCGGCGGCATTTCGCCCGCCGCGATCGAGACGCTGGCGAACGCCGATGCGTTCCGCTCGCTTGGGCTCGACCGGCGCGCTGCGCTTTGGGCCGCGCGAGGGCTTGGCCGCGTCGGCGGACAGGAAAATCTCCCGTTGTTCGCTCCGCAATTCGATCCGACGCGCGAGCCGGATTACAATCTCCCGCGCATGCCGATCGGTGAACACATCGTCGAGGACTATGCGAGCCTGTCGCTCTCGCTCAAAGCGCATCCGGCAAAGTTGCTCCGTCCCGAACTCGATGCGCGCCGCATCATGCGCGCGGAGGATCTCGCGTCGGCGCCGGATGGCGCGTTTGTGCGCGTCGGTGGTCTTGTGCTGGTGCGCCAGCGGCCGGGAACGGCGAAGGGCGTCATCTTCATGACGCTGGAAGACGAGACTTATATCGCCAACACGATCGTCTGGCCCAACGTGTTCGAGAAGTTTCGCGCCGAGGTGCTCGGTTCGCGCTTCGCTGTGGTCGAAGGGCGTGTGCAAAACCAGAGCGGCGTCGTGCATGTCGTGGCCGAGCGCGTGCGTGACGAGACGCGGCTGCTGCGTTTGCTCGCGACCGGGGGCGATGCGCTTGAACCGCCGAGCAAGATCGATGAAGGAAAGCGCGGCGCGCAGGGCTCGCGCGTGCGGGAAGAGGTGGCGCAGCGGATCGAGATTGCGATGCCGGGCGGGCGTAACTTCCACTAAAGCGGCAGGACCTGCACTGCGCCGCCCTCAACCACATAGCGCGCGTTGAGCCCCTGGCTTTCCGTAATCGCGCGCATATAGGCGACAACTGCATCGAACTTCGGATCGCTGGCTGATAAGAGTTGCGGCTCGGACCGGTCATTGATCCAACAGGGCAGGAACGACACGCCCGCGACACCGCCCGCGCTCAACTCCGCACGTGCGATCATCGTGTGCCGTGTGTCCGGCGGCAGGAGATACGCGCTCTCCAAATCGAAATCCGGATTGAGCGCCATCAACTGCTTGAACGAGTGATGCTGCAGGATCGCCGGATCCCAAGCCTGCGGCTGCTCGATCGCGAAATTGCCCATGCTGAAGAAGATCGGCTTGCCGCGATGAAACGAAACGCCCTTCAGAATATGCGGATGGTGCCCGAGCACGAGATCGGCGCCCGCATCAATAGCGGCGCGCCCGACCTCGTGCTGATAGGCCGCGATTTCGGCCGGCACGAGATGAATGCCCCAATGGATCGAGAGCACAACGACGTCCGCCATCGCGCGCGCTGCGCCGATGTCTTCGCGCAAGCGCCTTAGATCGCCTGGATGCGGTGTCGTGTGAATGCGTGGCGGCGTGCCCGGCTGATCGTGCTCGATCATCTCGTAATGCGTGAACGCGCGCATCGGCGCGCAGCCGGGCCGCTGCGCCTCAGCCCAATACCCATCCGGCAAGATCGAACTCACCGCGACGAACGCGATGCGCACGCTGTTCTTCGCAACCACCACCGGCGCACGCGCCTCGGCGAGTGTCTCGCCCGCGCCGCACAGCGCTATGTTCGCCGCGTGCGCATGCGCGAACGTGTCATCGAACGCCTCGCGCCCCCAATCCATACAATGGTTGCCTGCGAACGACATCGCATCGAAGCCGGCTTTCGCGCACGCGCGCAGCATTGCAGGCGGCGAGCGCATCGCGAGTTTGGCGTGCGGCGCGCGCGCGCCGCGCTCGGAAACGGTGGTCTCCAATTGGCCAAACACAACGCCGCCTCGGCGCAGCGCATCGCGCACGCCGTCGAGCATCGTTTCGGGCTTTGCGCGGCAAATGCCGACATCGCCAACGGCGAGGAGTGTCACGGACATTGAAATAGTACGTACAACAAACTATTGTGCGCGCAAGGAGCATCCATGAATCTGTCGCGCCAAATCGCCGAGCACATTGCCAGCGCGCGCTACGAACAGATCTCGTCCGGCGCGCTTGAGGCGACGAAGAAGTCGCTGCTTGATGCGCTTGGCGTCACGCTTGGCGCGAGCGGCATGGGCGAGGGATGTGGGGCGTTTGTCGATCTCGCACGCGCGTCGGGCGGCGGCGATGTCTCGATCATCGGTTACGATCAGAGGGCGCCGGCCGCGCTGGCCGCGCTCGCGAATGGCGCCATGGCGCACGCGCTCGATTTCGAAGACGCTTATGACGGCGCGCCGTTGCACCCAAATGCCGCGGTCATTCCCGCTGCGCTTGCGGCGGCAGAAATGCGTGGCGGCGTCGATGGCCGGACGCTGCTAGCGGCGATCGCCGTCGGCTGCGATCTCACTTGCCGCATCGGCCTTTGCCTCAAAACGCCGATGGAGAGCTTCGGCTGGTATCCGCCGCCAATGTTCAGCGCGTTTGGCGCGACCGCCGCCGCGGCGAAGGTGCTGGGCCTCAACGCAGAACAGATTGTCGATGCGCTGTCGCTCACGCTTTGCCAATCCGTCTGCAGCGGCGAGATAAAGTACAGCGCGCACTCGCACATCCGCGCTGTGCGCGATGCGTTCGGCGCGCAAGCAGCGGTGCTTTCGGTAGATCTCGCACGGCGCGGCGTGCGTGGCTTCGATGCACCCTTCGAGGGCAAGGCGGGCTTCTTCGCGCTTTACGCAGCCGGCGACTACGACGCAGGCGTTCTAACCGGCGACCTCGGCGCGCGCTTCCTGGGCGAAGACGTGAGCTTCAAGTTCTGGCCGAGCTGCCGCGGCACGCACGCCTTTATCGAGGCGGCGCTCGCATTGCGCGCCGAAGGCGTCGGGGCCGCAGATATCGAACGCCTCGATCTCAGCGGCATCCCGATGCTGACGATGCTGATCGAGCCGCAAGCGCAAAAGCGTGCGCCGGCAACGGCGATCGACGCGAAGTTCTCGTTACCCTTCACAGTCGGCGCCGCGTTCGTACACGGCGCGGTGACGCTCGACAGCTTCTCTCCGGAAGCCCGTGGTTCGCCTGAGGTGCTCGCACTGGCGGCGCTGACCAACTTTGCGCCACGCAGCGATTGGGGGCCGGACAAAACGGCTGGCGGTGTTCTCACGGCATCTTTGCGCGATGGCCGCGTGCTCACGCGCGAAATCGCGCACGCCTTCGGACATCCGAACAACCCGATGGGCCGTGACGCGCTGATAGCCAAGTTCAACCAATGCGCCGATCGCGCCGCCCATCCATGGCCGCCCGCGCGCCGAACGCAGGTGATCGATGCAATCTTCGCGCTTGAGCGCGAAGCCGACGCGGCGCGCGCGCTGCTTTCGGCGCCCGCCTGAAACGCGTTTCAGGCGGCGCCCCCGGTGTGGCGCCGCTGGCACAGGGGTATTCGTTTGCCCAAATAATCGTATGCGACACGTCTGAAATCGCTTGCATAGCGCCGCCGCGCGGCTAGCCTCACGCTGCGCAAGCGTCTCGTGCTGGCGGCCGGTGCGCTGGCTGCCAGGCGAAGTCGCGCGGGGAGGGAAATATGACTGCTTCGGTGAAGCCCGCACGGGCTGCATTCCTGTTTGGCTCGGCCACATTGGCGCTCGCGGCGGGGATCGCAGCTCCCGCCCACGCGCAAAGCGGCAACGTCGTCGAAGACGTCGTGATCACGGCGGAGCGCCGCGAGCAAAGCCTGCAGGACGTGCCGATCTCCGCGACCGTCCTCAACGCCGACGCGCTCGCGCGCCAGGGCGTCGATAACGTCGCCGATCTGCAGCAGGTCTCCCCGAGCATCGCGATCAACACGTTCAACCGCTCAACGTTCATCAACATTCGCGGCGTCGGCATCGCGCAGTCGGCGCCAACGTCCTCGCCCGGCGTTGCGTATTACTTCAACGGCGCGCTCGTCCCGCACGAACAGACCATCGGCGGCTCGTTCTACGACATCGGCCAGGTTGAAATCCTGCGCGGCCCGCAAGGCACGCTGTCGGGGCAGAACTCAACCGGCGGCGCGCTTTATGTGCGCTCACGTGCGCCGGAGATTGGCACGTGGGGCGGATACATCGATCAGACGGTCGGAGATTATTCGCTGAGCCGCACCGTCGGCGCCCTCAATATTCCGCTGACGAACAATTTGGCCGTTCGCGTCGCCGGCATTTACGACACGCGCGACAGTTTCACCGACAATGTCGGCTCCTCATCGTCGGACCCGGGCAATGTTCTCTTCCACGGCTTCCGGGTTCACGCGCTGTTTCAGCCGCTGGACGAGCTTTCGTTCAACCTGAGCCATGAATATTTCCGGAGCGACAGCGACTACAACGCGATCAAGAACCGCAACGATCCCGATCCCGAACCCTTCCGCATCCGCGAGGACGGCCGTTCGTTCAATCTGCAAACGCGGGCTATCGCACGACGTTCGAGGCGCGCTGGGATGCGTGGGAAGAAGCGCAGATCCGTTGGCTGACAAGCTATCAGTACAGCTACAACGAAGATCAGGCCGATGGCGATCGCACGAGCTCCGTGCCGGCCAATCCCGCAAGTCCACCGCAAGGCGCACGGCTTGGATACGCGCTGACGCGCATCAACACGCTCGTGAACGAGCTCAACATCGTCTCGACAGGCGATGGCCCGTTCCAATGGGTGGTCGGCGCCTTCGCGATGCAAGAAAACATTCCGGTCTTCCTGCGCCGCTTCAATTGCGCGCTGCCGGCCCGCCCGGTTTGCGACGTGCCGGTGTTCCCCGCGAACAACACGACGATGACCGACGCCGACAATTTCTCGGAATCGGTGTTCGGGCAGTTCTCCTACGCGTTCACGCCGCAACTCGAACTCAGCGTCGGCGCGCGGTACTCAGAAGACTCGCAAGAATATACGCGCTACGTCGCGCCGCCGCCGGGCGCGGGCTTCGGGATCGCCAACTCGGAAGCCACCACAGGCCGCGTCGCGCTCAACTTCACGCCGACGGATGACCTGCTGGTCTATGCGTCGGTCGCGCGTGGCTACAAGGCGGGCGGTGTGAACCTCGTCGTTACGGACGGCGTCTTCGCCCCGGAAACAAACCTCGTCACGGAAATCGGCTTCAAAGCGACGTTGCTTGACGGGCGTTTCCGGCTCAACGGCGATGTGTTTACTTCAGAATACGAAGACATCCAGTTCGCCGCGCTGGTGAACGGCGCCCCGCGCACACGCAACGCGGCCGCGGGCGAATCGTCTGGCGCCGAGTTGGAAATGCAGGCCGTCTTCGGAGATCTGATGCTGAACGCAGGCGTCGCTTACCTCGACGCCACGTTCTCGGAAGTCTCGACGCTGCAAAACACAGTGTCTGGCCAGAACGAGATCGTGCCGGTTGGCCGCGATCTGCCGTTCTCGCCGCAATGGACCGGCAGCGCCGGCATTCAGTACGACTTCCGCTTCGGCGAAAGCGTGCTGACGCCGCGCCTGCAAGTGTCGGCGATGACTGATCAGGTCGCGACGCCGTTCCCGAGTGCGGCGACACGAGTCGATGGCCGCACGGTTTGGGATGCGCGCCTCACGTATGAGCCGAATGCGGCTTGGCGCATCGAGGGCTTTGTCTCGAATCTGCTCGATGAGCGCTACATCGCATCGCAGGTGCAGAACTCGTCCAGCTCGGACGGCGGCTTGCTCTACGGGGCGCCGCGGCAATATGGGGCGCGGGTCGTCTACTCGTTCGGCGAATAGGCGAGGCGATTGGGCCGCGCCGTGTTGTAACGGCGCGGCCCGTATCGCACGATCTTGCTTGCCTTGGCGGCCCAGGCCGCTGTTCAATCGCACGCAATGAGGCCGACGCTTCGATCAGGACAAAACGCAGCCCAAGCGCGCCCGACGCTGCATGAGGTCGCGCGCCTCGCGCGCGTTTCACCCGCGACGGTTTCACGCGTGCTCAACACACCGCAGATCGTCGCTGCCGAAACGCTTGAGCGCGTGCAGGACGCGATCAAGCAAACGGGCTATGTGCCGAACCTGATGGCGGGCGGCCTCGCGTCGAATCGCAGCCGCCTCGTCGCCGCCATCGTTCCGAATATCGCGCGTTCGATCTTCAACGAAACCGTCGAGTCCATGACGGTCGCGCTCGCGGAAGCGAACTACCAGGTCATGCTCTCGCTCTCTGGCGGCGGCGATGAGCGCATGGCGAGTGTTGTCGACACGATCCTCGCCCGCAGGCCCGAGGCGATCATCGTCACGGGAAACTTGCGCGAAGGCGAACTGAAGCGGCGCATCGTTGGCACCGGCGCGACCGTGATCGAAACATGGGATTTGCCCGCTGAGCCGATCGACGTGGCGGTGGGCTTTTCGCACGAGGCGGTCGGCAAAGCGGTTGCCGAGACGCTGCACGCCGCGCGCCGCCGCCGGCCCTTGGTGCTCTCGACAAATACACCGCGTGCTCTCGCGCGCGAACGCGGCTTTCGCGCGGCGATGGAGCGACTGGGCGTGGCGACGACAAGCGCGGCGCCGTTTCCCGTGCCGACAAGTCTCGCACAAGGCCGTTCAGCCTTCGCGGACGCATGCGCCAAGGGCGCTCCACCCGATTGCGTGTTCTGCAGTTCCGATTGGCAAGCGCACGGCGTGCTGATCGAAGCGCAAAGGCGCGGTCTGAAAACGCCAGAAGACGTCGCGGTGTTCGGGTTCGGCGATTTGGAATTCGCAGACGCCACCGAACCAGCGCTCAGCACGGTGCGCATCGACGGCGCGGAAATCGGGCGCATCGCGGCGAAGATATTGATCGACCGTGCCGCCGGGCGCGAGCCCGAGCGCAACGTGTTCGACGTTGGCTTCGAGCTCATGCGGCGCGGCAGCGCCTAGCGGCTACGCGCGGCCCTTGTCGTAATCCGTGAATGTCTTGCCCGCCTTCGCGAGTTCGATCAGCAGTGGCGATGGCGTCCAGTAATAGCCGTGCTTGGCGTGATAGGCTTCCACGCGCGCGAGCACGTTCTTCAGCCCAAGGGTGTCACCGTAAAACATCGGCCCGCCCAGATGGCGCGGGAAGCCGTAGCCGCTCGTCCACACCACATCGATGTCCGCCGCGCGATAGGCGATGCCGTTCGCGAGCAGGTCAGCGCCCGTGTTGATGAGCGGCAGAATGCAGCGCTCCTCGATCTCCGCATCCGAGATCGGCCCGCGCTTGATCTGCCGCTCGGCCGCCAGGCGCTCGATCAGCGCTGTGACCTCCGGATCGGGATGCGCGGTGCGGTCTCCCGGCTCATAACGATAAACGCCTTTGCCGGTTTTTTGCCCGAGGCGCCCAAGCGGCGTCAGCGCATCGGAGACGACGAAGTACGGATCGGGCCGCGTCTCTCGGGTCGCCAGCTCTTGGCGCACCAGCGTGCCGACATCGACACCCGCCATGTCGTTCACGCGGTTGGGGCCCATCGCGAAACCGAACGCTTCCATCACGCGGTCGATCTGCTCAGGCGGGGCGCCTTCGAGCAGCATCTGCTCAGCTTCGCGGAAATAGCCGTCCTGCATCATCTTGTTGCCGATGAAGCCGAACGCGTCGCCGGAAACGACGCCCGTCTTGCGCAGCTTGCGCGCGACATCGAGCGCGGTGACCAGCGTTTCCGGCGTCGTTGCTTCGTAGCGCACGATTTCCAGCAGCCGCATGATGTGCGCCGGGGAGAAGAAGTGGAGGCCCACGACTTTGTCCGGCCGTTTGGTCGCGCTCGCGAGCTCGGCGAGCGACAATGTTGACGTGTTGGAGGCGATGATCGCACCCGGCTTCATTGCCTTGTCGAGGTTCGCGAGGATCGACTTCTTCAGCGCCATGTTCTCGAACACGGCTTCGACGGCCACATCCGCGTCCTTCGCGCCGCTGGCATCGAGCGCGCCGCCGATCAGCGCGAGCCGCGCGTCCCGCTCGGACTCCGTCAGCCGTCCGCGCTTCACCGTCTCATCGTAGTTTGCGCGGATCGTTTTCATGCCGCGGTCGAGCGCCTCTTGGCTCACCTCGATCAGCGTCACCGGCACACCAGAATTGGCGAACGACATCGCGATGCCGCCGCCCATCGTGCCCGCGCCGACAACGGCAGCGCGCTCGATCGGCAGCGCTTTCGTCGGCGGAAGTCCAGGAATTTTCGCGACGTCGCGCTCGGCAAAGAAGATGTGCCGCAGCGCTTGCGATTCACGCGTGAGCAGGGAGGCGCGGGAGAGTTCGTCTTCGCGCTTCAGGCCATCGGCGAAGCTGTTTTCGACGGAGGCGCGGATCGCGGCGAGGATCGCATGCTGCGTTGAGCGTCCCTTGAGACCGCGCTCGTGCTTCTTGAGCAGCGCCGCGATCCCGGCCTCATCGAACCCAGCTGCGTCGACGCTGCGATCGCCGGTGCGCCGGGGCTTTGCGTCTTGCGCCACCAGTTCCCTGGCGTAGGCGAGTCCGCCTTCGCGCGGCGAGGGCACGATCTTGTCGATCACGCCGAGCGCGAGCGCTTCTTCCGCGCCGAACGGCGCGCCCGAGAGCATAAAGTCGAGCGTCTTCACGGCGCCCACCAATCGCGGAAGGCGTTGCGTGCCGCCGGCGCCAGGCACGATGCCGAGCGTGATTTCCGGAAAGCCCATGCGCGCATCAGGCACGGCGCAGCGATAGTGACAGGCGAGCGCGGTTTCGAGCCCGCCGCCGAGCGCTGTCCCGTGCAGCGCGACGACCACCGGTTTGTCGCACGCTTCGATCAGCGCAAGCGTTTCATAATAACCAGGGTCTGCGATTGGCGTGTCGAACTCGGAGAGCTCTGCGCCCGAGAGGAACGTGCGCCCTGCCGCGCAGATGAAGATCGCCCTCACCGCGCCGTCCGCGCTCGCCTTGCGCACGCCGTCGCACAAGCCCTTGCGCACATTCACGTCGATCGCGTTCACCGGCGGCCGGTCGATGGTGAGGATCGCGATGGAATCTTGAACGTCGTACTGCACGGTCATTGGCCGGCCCCCATGTGTCGGGCGCGCCAGCCTCAGAGACAGGTCATGCCACGTATAGTTTGTTACACATACTAAAAGCCCGTTGCCGTGGGCGTCAAGGCGCGCCGCCGCGTCAGAAAGTGCTCAAAAATCAAGGGTCAGCCGGCTTTGCGCCAGGGCGTCAGGAGCACCGAAAGCGCCGTGCCGCCGCCGTAAGCGAGCATCCCTAGCGCGACCACGACGAAGAGGCCCCAGGCCGGCGCATCGGTGGAGATGAGATACCAGCCGCCCACCGCCACGACGACGAGCCGCGCCGTGCCCGCGAGGATCGGCCCGAGCACGCGCCCGGCGCCTTGCGACGAAAAGTAGAGCGCGAGCCCGACGCCGAAGACGGAGAAGCAGGGGCCGACGATGCGGAGATACCCAGCGGTCGCATCGCGAATGGCTTGGTTGTCGGTGAAGATGCGCGCCCACAAGTCCGGGAAGATCGCGACGATGATTCCGAGCACGCCGACGATCGCGCCCGCAAGCGCGCCCGCCGTCCACGCCACGCGACGCGCGCGCGCAATGTCGCCCGCGCCGACCGCAAGCCCGACCATCGGCAATGATGCAACGCCGAACGCGAATGCGATCGGGATCAGCAGAAACTCAAGCCGCGCGCCGATGCCGTAACCAGCGAGCGTCTCCGTGCCGAAGCGCGCCGCGACCGCCGTGACGACCAGCACCGTCAGCACCGATTGAATCGGTGAAAGGCAGGCCGGCAAACCGACGCGCAAGATGTCGGCGAAGAGATCGGCGCGCAGCGGGCCGGCGAGGCGCAGCTTTACCGCCGCGCGCTCGCGCCGCAGCAGCGCAAACATCACCAGCGCGCTCATGCCCGTCGAGATGACGTGCCCGAGGCCAACACCGACAATGCCGAGACGGGGGAACGGCCCCAACCCAAAACACAGCGCGCCGCCCAGCGCAATCTGCACCACCGCCGCCGCGAGCAGCGTCATCGACGGTGAGAGCATGTCGCCCTGCGCGCGCAGGATCGATGAGAACATCGCGGCGAGCCAGATGTTCACCGCGGCGAAAAACACGATGCCGGAATAGCCGATCGCGGCGTTCAGCGCTTCGCCTTCGCCGCCGAGCAGCGCGTAGAGCGGGCGGCCGAAGGCCAGCATCAGTACGAGAAACGTGAACCCTAGGCCAAAGCCGAGAACCGCGGCGTGCCGCGCCAAATCTTCCGCACGCGCATGCGCGCCGGCGCCGAGCGCGCGGCTGATCGCTGAGGAGACGCCGCCGCCCATCGCGCCGCCCGACATCATGTTCATCAGCATGATCATCGGGAAAACGAGCGCTGCGGCGGCGAGCGGCGCTGCGCCAAGCGCGCCGATATACGCGGTCTCAGCGATCGAAACGACAGTGGAAGCGCCCATCGCGAGCGCGTTCGGCGCGGCGAGGCGCAGCAGCGTTGGCAGCGGCGGCGACGTCAGCAGCGGATGCGCGTGCGCCGGCGCGTTCGACATTAGACGCTGCGTGCTGACGCAGCGGCAGTCGGCTCTTCGAGGAAGGCGCGGATGCGCCGTGCAGAGTCTTCGGCTTTCGTCACCAGGAACAAGTGCCCGGCGCCCTCGACGATTTCAAGCCGTGCGCGCGGCAAAAGACGCGCGAGGATACGACCATTTATCAACGGCACGATAGAATCTTTGTCGCCCATCAGCACGAGCGTCGGCTGTTTGATGAACGGCAGGAAGTGCGCGCTCGTCCAGCCGATCATCGCGGTGAGCTGATAGAGATAGCCTATGCGCGTCGGCGGCGAGATGCGGCTGACGTGTCCATCGGCGCCGCCCGCAGCTTCATCGCCGTACAGCGTTTCGAAGTGCTGCTTCATGTAACGCGGATCGAAATAGCGGCGCGGCGAGGCCATCTTCGAGAGCGTGCGCACATCGCCCGGCACCATCAGCGCGCCCGTCGATGTCGCCGCGAGGATGAGTTTGCGGACGCGTTTGCCGTGCTGCAACGCGAACTGCTGCGCCAGCCCGCCGCCCCACGACACGCCCATCACATCGCATTCGCGATAGCCGAAATGATCGAGAATCTTGGCGGCGAGGCGCGCGATCATCCATGGGCGATAGGGCAGAACCGGCGGCGGCGAACCGCCAACGCCCGGCATGTCGAACGTCAGAATATCGCGATCGGGAAACCACGTCGCGAGCGGGCTCATCAGCTCGATATTCGCGCCGATTCCGTTGAAAAACAGGATCGGCGGATATTTCGCGCCCGCTGGCGGCTTCGGGGCGCGCCAGAGCGCCGCGCGCACGGTGCGCCCTTCCGCGGAGACGTATTCGAAATGCGGTTGAGGATCGGTCATGCGGTCTTCTTTTTGCGGCGAGTCGCCTTGCTTGGCGTCAGCGCGTACTGGCCCGGCGCTGCATCGCCCGGCGGATATTTGACGGAGCCGACTTTCTTCGGCGCGGGCTTCTGTTCGCCCGAGCGCGCGACGAGCCATTCCTTCCAAAGCGGCCACCACGAGCCAGCGTTCTCGCTCGCGCCCGCCATCATCCATTGATCGACATCGGCCGGCGGCTTGTTGGTGTTGCGATAATATTTCGCCTTCGGATTACCGGGCGGATTGAGCAACGCCTGAATGTGTCCGCTGTGCGAGAGGATGAACTCGATGTTCTCCGAGCCCAGCAATTGCGTGGCGCGATAGCACGCTTTCCACGGCGTGATGTGATCGGTCACGCCGCCAACGATGAACGTATCTTGCGTGACCTTGGTGAGATCGACCTTGTGGCCAGCAAGCTCGACTTCGCCTGGCCGCGTAAACGGCTGCTCTTCGTACACGCGCAGATAATCCGAATGCAGCGCGGCGGGGAGGTTTGTGGAATCGTTGTTCCAGAACAGCACGTCGAACGGCGGCGGATCCTCGCCATGTAGGTAGTTGTTGACGACGTAGTTCCAGACCAGATCGTTCGGCCGCAGCCACGCGAACGTGCGCGCGAGCGATGCGCCTTCCAGCACGCCCTTCTTCGCGGAGCGCCGCCGCGCCATCTCGATGCCGTTTTTCGACACGAGCGAGCCGACTTCGCTATCGTTCGCGCGCGGATCGAGCACGCACACCATCAGCACGACGGAGTTGACGCGCTTGTCGCCCGCCGCCGCAAGCTTCGACAAAAGCGTCGCGGTGGTGATCCCGCCCGAGCACGCGCCCGAAACGTTGATCTTCTTGGTCTTGGTGATCTGCGCGATCACATCCGTCGCTTCGATCAGTTGATCGACATATGCGCCGAGGCCCCAGTCGCGATGCTCCGCCTCCGGATTGCGCCAGCTGACGACGAACACCTGAATGCCCGCTTCGAGCAGGAATTTCACGATGCTCTTTTCCGGCGTCAGATCGTTCACGTAGAACTTGTTGATCTGCGGCGGGATGATCAGCAGCGGAATCTTGTGCACGTCCGGCGTGGTCGGCTGATACTGGATCAGCTCCATCATCTCCGTGCGATGGACGACTGAGCCCTTCGAGACGGCGACGTTCTCGCCGATCTTGAACGGGCGCTTATCGACCTGGCTCACCAGGCCGTCGTTCTCGGTGATGTCCGTATAGGCGTTCTTGAGGCCGCGAATAAGCGAGCCGCCGCCGGTCTCGAACGCTTTCTTGATGGCCGACGGGTTGCCGATCAGCGTGTTCGTCGGCGAAATTGAATCCATCAGCATCGACACAACGAAGTTCGCACGCGCGCGCTCAAGCTCGTCGAGGTGCAGATCCTTCATCCAGCCGTCCACGCCTTTCTGGACGGCGAGGTAATATTGCATGCTCGCTTTGTAGAAGCGGTTCGTGCGCCACGTGGAATCGAGGAAGCGCTTGTCGCGCGGGTTGGGCGCAAGTTCCGATTTGTCCTGAACGATCTTCAGCACATCTTCGCCGAACGACTTGAGGTGCTTGGCGCCGGTCACGGGTTTTCCCGCTGTTTCGCGCAGCATCACGGCCACGGCGCCGACGAGGTCTTCGCGCGCGAGCCCCACGATCGGGTTCAGCGCCACCACATTGTCAGGCGCGTCTCCGCCCAAATCGAGCTTGTCTTTGGCCATCGGACGTCTCCCTGCGACCCGGGTCTTTGGCCGTCGCGCCGGCCGCCCAGTTTCGCCTGTTCGGTTCAAGATGAGGAAAGGTGCGGCGCTGTATGCGTCTAAGTCAATGCGCTTCGGCCCGAGCGAGAGCGCGCCCGAGGGGAGCCCCGTGGCTAGCATTAAGGATCGCATTCTGGCCGGCGCGCTCGACCTCTTTAACGAAGAGGGCGCAGCGTCCGCGAGCGCGGTCGATATCGCGTCAGCGCTCGGCATAAGCCCTGGTCACCTCTACTACCATTTCAAAGGCAAGGCCGAGATCGTGGCCGCCTTGTTCGACGTCTACGAGAGCGAGCTTTCGCTCGTGCTCGAAGCCGCGTGTGGCGAAATGGAGAGTGACGGCGCCAGCATCGAAACGATGGCGGTGCATGTCCATATCCTGATGGAAGAGGGCCATGACGTCCGGTTCCTGTTTCGCGAAGCGGGCGCGCTTGCGCAGCTTTTTCCGGGGCTTTCCGATCGCTACGCGCGCGTGTTCGCGGCGTTCGACGCGGGTGCGGCGCACATGCTCGCTTGCTTGGCAGCGCGCGGCGTACTTCCCACCGATCCCGCCGTGCTCGATGGCCTCGCCCGCGCGGTCACGCTCGGACTCGGCTTCAAACTCACGCAGCTCGATCTGGAAGGCGACGATGCGCCGGCAAAAGCGCGCATCGCGCGCGCCGCCGCCGAAGTGATGGCTCCGGTAGCGGCGCTGGCGCGAGCTTAGGCCTTCGCCGTCTTACGCGCGGGGCGCTTCAAGCGCGCGACCTCAGCTTCCAGCGCATCGACGCGCGTTTGCAGCGTCTGCACGGTCTTCATCAGCGCGAGCGGATTGAACGGCGCGATGGTTTCGCCAACCGCTTTGCGGACGGTTTCGACGCGCGCTTCGAGCGCGGCGCGGCGTTCGGCGCGGAAATCGCTGATCTGCTCAACGACGCCGGCCACCTTCTGAGCGGCTTCGTTTTCCGAGATCTTGGCGCGCACGATGTGCTCGACGGCTTCGCCGCGGGCGACCAGTTGGTCGAACGCCTCGTTCGCCGTGCCGGCGACCTTTTCGACTTGGCCTTGGGCTTCCTGGAAGAGGCGGCCATAGGCGCCGACGCCAGCCAGCCAGATGCGGCGGGCGGTGTCGTTCGCGTCAACGGCAGCGGCGGCGGTCTTGGCCGTGCGGGTGGTGGTTTTCTTCGCGGCGGGCATGGGTGTCTCCAGCGGTTTTCCGTTGCGCCACCCCTACGCCGAGACGTCTAGAAAGGTCATTCTAGAGGCCGTCAGGCGCGGCTAGCGGGTTCGTGAGCGGCTGGCGATGGCCAACCCGATAGACAGGCGCGCGGCGGCGCCCGAGAACGGAACCACGCGGCGGAGAACGCGGGCCGGCGGGCCGATAAGCCACTTTAGGGAGCCCCATGACGTCTCAGCCGCAACCCAAATACTCGTTCCCGCTCGGGGGCGCGGTCCTGTTCTCCCTGCCAAACCTTCTTGTCGGCGCGCTCGCGCTGGCGATGTCGGTCTACCTTCCCCGCCATTACGCAAGCCATCTTGGGCTTTCGCTCGCCACGGTCGGCGCCGCGTTCGCCATCGTGCGGATGATCGACATCGTGTTCGATCCGTTTCTCGGCCTAGTGATGGACAAGACGCGCACCGCGTTTGGGCGCTACCGCGTGTGGCTCATCGCCGGCGGGCCGCTCTTCATGATCGGCATCTACATGCTGTTCATGGCGCAGGAGGGCGTCGATCAGCTCTACATGATCTTCTGGCTGCTGGTCCTTTATGCAGGCCTCTCGATCATCGCGCTGTCGCACTCGTCCTGGGCCTCGGTGCTTGCGCCAAAGTACAACGAGCGCTCGCGGCTCTTCGGTATCCTGCAAGCGCTCGGCGTCGTCGGCGCCACCGCCGTGCTGCTGGCGCCGATCTTCTTGGCGAGCCTCAATCCGGGCGAAGGATCGACGAACCATGTGCCCGCGATGGGTTGGTTCATGATCGTCGCGACGCCGATCACGATCGTGCTCGCGATCTTGCGCACGCCCGAGAAGATCGAACCGCGTCCGCCGGAGGAGAACTTCAAGCTCAAGGAATATTGGGATCTGATCGTCGAGCCGTCGATGCTGCGACTGATCGTGGCCGATTTCTGCCTCGCGATGGGCCCAGGCTGGATGTCGGCGCTTTTTCTCTTCTTCTTCGTGGATTTCCTGCAGTTCTCGCAGAACGAAGCGAACATCCTGCTGCTGATCTACATCTTCGCCGGCATCATCGGTGCGATCGTGCTCGGGCGCCTCGCGGAGATGTTCTCCAAACACCGCACGCTGATGGGCGCGAGCACGCTCTATTCGCTCGGGCTGATCGTCCTGCCGCTCTTGCCGCGCGGCGAGTTCTGGCCAACCGCGATCCTGATGTTCACGCTTGGCGGCGCGGCCGTCGGGTTCTCGCTCCTCACGCGCGCGATGACGGCGGACGTCGGCGATCTCATCAGGCTTGAGCAGAACAAGCAGCGCGTCGGTTTGCTTTATGCGCTGATCACCAGCACGCAGAAGATCGCAGGCGCTGTCTCGATCTTCCTGACATTCGCCGTGCTCGCTTGGGTCGGATACAACGCGCAAGAGGGCGCAGCGAACACGCCGGAGGCCGTCACCGGTCTCTTCTGGGTCTATCTGCTTGGACCGATCGTGTTCGTAATGCTCGGCGGCGCGTGCTTCATCGGCTACGGGCTCGACGACAAGCGTCACGAAGAAATCCGCCGCGATCTCGAGCAGCGCGACGCGATGCTTGAGCAAGCGCCGATCCTCGAGAGCATGACCGGTTCCGATATTCTCCACGAGCCACCGCCGCACCCGAAGTCGCCCTAAGGCGCGGCGGGCAAGTCACACTCGAGCGCGCACGATATCGCGTGCGCCCAACGAGACTTGCATATACACGGATTTGCGGGCAGCCTTCCCTTAACGATAAGTGGGGAGACGGGATGGGCGCGCGGGCCTTCATGCTCACGGCGGCAGCCGCGGCGATGGCGTGGGCGCCTTCGGCCTTTGCGCAGCGCGCCAATGAGAACGCCGTGCGCAGCGCAGATGATGCGTTTGGCGCCAGCGTCGGCAACGAACGCGTTGGGCTCTACAATGATCGCGATGCGCGCGGCTTTAGCCCGATCGCCGCCGGCAATGTGCGCCTTGAAGGCATGTATTTTGACATGCGCTCGAACGTGCCTTCGCGCCTTGTCGCGGGCACACAGGTGCGCGTGGGGCTTTCCGCGCAAAGCTATCCGTTCCCCGCGCCCACCGGCATCAGCGACTACACGCTGCGCGCGGTGCGTGATCGCAACGCCGTCTCCACCGTGCTCCAAGCGGGCCCGCACGACGCCTATTCCGTCGAGCTCGATCTTGAAGCGCGCATCATTCCGCAAAAGCTCGGCATCTCCGCCGGGTTCTTCTATCGCGTCGAAGAATTCATTCCTGAAGAGTCGGTCTATCCGTGGGGTCTTGGGATCGTCTCGCGCTGGCGGCCCGCGCCCGGCGTCGAGATCACGCCGTTCTACGGCTACGGCCGGCGCCTTGATGATAAGGCCACGCCCTATCTCTTCACGGCGGGCGCGTATCTTCCGCCGGAAATCGAAGCCAGCGGCTTTGCGCAGGACTGGACGGGCGTCGATGGCTACATCGAATCCTACGGCGTGCGCGCAACCACGCCGATCACCGAGCACGTCACGCTGAACGCTGGCATCTTCCGTCACAACAACGGCAGCGATGGCCAAATCGGCGATCTCTACCTCAACGTTGACCGCGCGGGCGTCGCCGCGGTGCACCGCTTTACTGATGAGCCGATCAACGAACAGCGCGCCCTTTCCGGCGAAGCGCGCGTCACGGGCGTGTGGAGTGGGGAGGATCTGCGGCACACCATCCACGCGTCGGTGCGCGGACGCGAAGGGCGCCGCAACTTTGGAGGCGCCTCGATCCGCAATTTCGGCCCCGCGCAGATCGGCGTGCGCACCGCGCTGCCGCAGCCGGCGTGGACGTATGGCGTTTCTTCCTTCGACGAAGTCACGCAATTCACCGGCGGTCTCGCGTACCAACTCACCTGGCGCGGCGTCGGCGAAGCAAGCGTCGGCGTGCAGCAAGTCGATTACGAAAAGACGGTGACGACGCCCGGTCTCGCGCCGAGCGTAACCACGGACGATCCGCTGCTCCCGAACGCCACGCTCGCGCTCACGCTCTCGCAGCGGCTCGCGCTCTACGGCAGTTTCACGCAAGGCCTTGAAGAAAGCCCGGTCGCGCCAGAGATCGCCGCCAACGCCCAGGAAACGCCGCCCGCGATCCGCACCGAGCAAATCGATTTCGGCCTCCGCTACGCGATCACGCCGCGCCTGCGGCTCGTGGTCGGCTATTTCGATATCGTGAAGCCGTACTTCAATCGCGATGGGGCGAACATCTTCCGCCAACTTGGCGATGAGCGGCACCGCGGCGCGGAGATTTCCCTGAGCGGCGCGGTGACGGATCGGCTCAACGTCGTTGCGGGCGTCGTGCTGATGGAGCCTGTTGTCGAAGGCGAAGCGGTCACGAACGGCCTCATCGGCGATCGCCCGGTGGGGCAGACAGAAACAACCGTGCGTCTTAATTTCGATTATCGCACGCCCTGGATCGAGGGGCTCTCGGTCGACGCCGCGCTCAACTATTCTGGCCCACGCGCGGCAACGTCACGCACGTTCGCGGAGCTCGGCAACGAGCAGCTCATGACGGAAGAGTTCACCACGCTCGATCTAGGCATGCGCTATCGCTTTGAAGCAGGCGGCCACAACAACACGCTGCGGCTCCAAGTCACCAATGTCGCCGATGCATTTGCGTGGCAGGTGCTATCGTCCGGCGCGCTTTACGTGAACAATCCACGCGGTTTCATCGCCACGCTCGCGACGGATTTTTAGACCGCGCCCTCCGCGCGCAGCGATGCGATCTCGCTTGCGGTGAAGCCTAGTCCCTTCAGCACATCGTCCGTGTGCTGGCCAAGCGTCGGCACGGCGCCGGCCTCGATCTCGGCGTTCGCCATCTGAAAGCCGGGGCCGACAACCTTCAGCGGCTCGCTCGCGCCCGGCATCTGTGCATCGAGAAACACTTTGCGCTCATCGAAATGTGTATGCGCCGTGATCTGCGCCATATCCCGCACGATCGAAACCGGCACCTGCGCGCTGGAAAGCTTCGATTCCAGCTCTGCGCCTGGAAACTTGATGAACATATCCGCGAGCGTCTTGCTCAACGCTTCGTAGTTCTCAACGCGATCCTTATGCGTCTTGAAGCGCGGATCGTCGAGCAAAGTCTCGTCGCCCAGCACACGGCAGAGCGCGTCGATCTGATGTTGGTGGTTGGCGCCTAGCGCGATGTACCCATCTGAGGTTTGATAAATGTCCGCCGTCGCCACGAGGCGATAGCCGCGATTTCCTGCACGCTTCGGCATTTCGCCGGAATAGAAATACGTCGAGAGCGAACCGCCCATCAGCTTGAACGCGCTGTCGAGCATCGCGACATCCACAAAATCGCCTTCGCCGGTGAGGTCGCGTTTGCGCAGTGCGGCGAGCAGCCCAATCACCGCCATGTAGCCGGTGAACGTATCGATCATCGGGAAGCCGACTTTCAGCGGCCCCGCATCCGGTTCGCCGCTCATCCACATGATGCCGCTCATCGCCTGCACGATGTGGTCGTACGCCGTCCAATCGCGAAACGCGCCCGTCTGCCCGAATCCGCTGATCGAGCAGTACACGAGACCCGGGTTCACGGTTTTCATGGTCTCGTAGTCGAGGCCGAACTTCTTCGGCACGCCAGGCCGGAAATTTTCGACGAGCAAATCCGACTGTTTCGCGAGCCGGTGGATCACGTCGCGCGCGCGCGGATGCTTGAAATCGAGCGTGAGCGATTTCTTGCCGGTGTTCGTCGCCGCGAACGGCACGCTCATGCCCGGCAGGCCGGCGTGCTCGGTGTAATGGCGGAAATCGTCACCGACGCCCGGCCGCTCAATCTTGATCACATCCGCGCCGAGGAGGGCGAGCATCTGCGTGCAGGTCGGCCCCGAGAGCGCGTGGCTCAAGTCCAAAACCTTCACGCCTTCCAACGGCTTCATCGTGCGCCCGTTCGCTGATCGATCGCCGGGAAAGTGCGACGTCGCAAACTATACAAAAGACAAATCGTTTGGACCACAACAATTATTTGGCAGGGCGGCCTAGCCCTCGGCCGAAGGCGCCACGTCCACGGCCACATCGAGCCGTTGGGGGCCATAAGTCAGGACGATTCCGCTCTCGGGCGCCACATCCGCATAATCCCGCCCGATCGCGATGATCACATGATCGGCCCCGGCGCGCATGTCGTTGGTCGGGTCGAGCCCCACCCAGCCGATCTCCGCGCCGCACCAGACCGCGACCCACGCATGCGTCGCGTCCGCGCCCTCGAGCCGCGGCTGGCCGGGCGGTGGCAGCGTGCGCAGGAAGCCGCTGACATATGCGGCAGGCAGCCCAAGTCCGCGCATGCCCGCGATCATCACATGCGCGAAGTCCTGGCAGACGCCGCGCCGCGCCGCGAACGCTGCTTCCGGCCGCGTATCGACGTCCGTCGCGTCGGAGTCGTATGCAAACTCATTGTGAATGCGCCACATGAAGTGGAGCGCGGCGGAAAGGATCGGCGCATCGTCCGCAAAGCTCGGCGACGCAAACGCAGTGATCTCGTCGCTCGGGCGTACGACTCGGCTCGCGAACAGAAAATGCGCGGGCGCGAGCGGATCGAGCGAGGCGTGCGTCAGCGCTTCCGCGCGCAGCACATCGCAGCGCGGCGTTGCATCCGCCGGCGTTTCCGGCGCGAACGGCACGGTCACTTGCGCGCTGGTTCGTACGACAAAGCTTTCGTGCGGGCGTTCGATCGTCAGCCACGTCGCGCTGTTGCCGAAGAAATCGACGCCGTCTTCGTGTTCGCCGGGCGAGGGCGCAATCTCAAGCGCGGCTTCGTGCAGAATCTGCCCCATGTCGCCGCGCGGCTTCACACGCAGCAAGTGGCGGCCAAACGGCGCCGCATCATCATAGTGCGCCGCAGCGACGGTCCGGATGCGATACCTCATCCGTCGATGCGCCCTTCTGAGGGGCCCGGCGGCGCCAGCCGGTCGCGATTGGCGAGATAGAGATCTGAGAACGCAGCGCCCGCTTGCAGGAACGCCGCATCGAGCCGCGCCGCAAACGCAGCATCCGCGCTATCGGGGCTCGCGCTCGCGAGCGCGGCTTCAATGAGCACAACGGTCTTGCGAAACGCGGCTGGCGCGTCGCCTGAAGCGCCTTCGGGCAATTGATCGGCCAATTCGTGCAGCCGGACCGCTTGAAACGCGCATGCGCGTGGGTTGCCTTCGTCAAACAACAGCAAATCCGCCGCCGCGGCGGGTGAGGGCGTCACGAAATAACGCTGCGCATAGGTGATCTGGCTGTCGCCCAATTCGAGCAACGCATCGAGTGCGGCCGAAGACGCGGGCGTAAGGCCGAGTTGGCCGACAAGCCGCGTCATCGCCAACCCGCGCTCGATCCGCCGCCCAACTTCGAGGAACGACCAGCCCGCGCCGCGCACCATGTTTTCCTGTGCAAAGCCGGCAAACGCCGCGCAGGCGCGCAGCGCGCGGTCGGTGCGCTCGGTAACGTCGCCATCCGCCGCGATCAGTCCGGGCAGTTCTTGGATCGTGCGCCACGCATCGGGTGAAAGCCGTTCGCGAATGGAGGACGCCGTGCGCAAAGCCGTTTGTGCGAGCGCCAGCGCCGCGCCCGTGCGCTCGGCGCCGACAAGCGCGTTTGCCGCGCCAATGTGCGGCAACACTTGCGCAGCGCCTTCCTCCGGCGCGGGCAACCCGCCCCAGGCCACCAGCAGCGCCATCAACTGCTCGCACACCGCGCGAACAGCTGGATCGCGCTCCGCCGCGCGGCCAATCAACGCGCGCACCACACGCAATGTCGCTTCCGTGCGCTCCACATAGCGCCCGAGCCAGAAGAGATTGTCCGCCGTGCGGCTGGTCAGCGCGCCGCGCGGGCGCATGATCTCGATCGCGCCGGCCTGCGGCAGCAGCGTTGTCACTTCCGCGGGCCCGCCTGCGAGCACCCATGCGTCAGCTGAAACCCCGCCGCGCTGCAAACTGATCGCGCGTGGATCGAGGTCGTGCGAGACGCGCGCGAACGCGCCAGGCATAACCGTCCAGCCACCGTCCTCGGTCGCCGCTGCGAACACCCGCAGCTGGAACGGCCGCGGTGCAAAGCGCCCGTCTCGCCAGACCGGCGTCGTCGAGAGCCGCACCATCTCCTGGCCGACGTAGTCGCCACCGCGGCGCGCCATGCGCGCGAGCAAGTCGGCGCGCGCGCTCGTGGAAAGCTTCGCGCCATTGACCGGGCCATCTGAGTCGCCCGCAAACGCAGCGCCCACGGCAAGTTCGCTCAAACGCCCCGCCACATGCCGGCGGGCGTCTTCCTGCCCGCACCACCACGTCGCGATGTTCGGCATCAGCAGCGTTTCATCGAGCAGCCGCTCGGCGAGGCGGGGCCAGAAGCTCATCATCGCGCGGCTTTCAGCGACTCCGCTCCCGAGCGCGTTCGCAAACGCCACTGCGCCGGCGCGCGCCGCCCGCGCGAGGCCCGCAGCGCCGAGCCGGGACGCAGGATTGAGCTCAAGCGGGTCGATGAAGTCCGCATCGACGCGCCGCACCAGCACATCGATCTGCCGTAGCCCCGCGACCGTGCGCACGAACACGTTGTCGTTCCGGATCGCGAGGTCGTCGCCCTCGACCAACAGAAAGCCGAGATAGCGCGCGAGATAGGCGTGCTCGAAATAGGTGTCGTTGAACGGCCCCGGCGTCATCAAGCACACGCGGCCCATGTCGCGCTGCGAGAGCGCGGCGAGCGATTGGCGGAACGCCTGAAAGAATCCGGCAAGCCGCTGCACATCGAGATCGCGCATCGTTTCCGGCAGCACGCGCGAGAGCGCCACGCGGTTGCCCAGCGCAAAGCCCGCGCCGGAGGGCGCTTGCGTGCGATCCTGCAGCACCCACCAGCGTCCATCTGGCCCGCGCCCGAGATCGGCGGCGTAAAAATGCAGGAAGCGCCCGCCACGGGGCTTGGCGCCCACCATCGGCCGCAGAAAGTCCGGGCTGCCTGCGATCACCGCTGGCGGCAACACGCCTTCGCCGATCATGCGCTGTGCGCCATACGCATCCGCGAGCGTCGCCTCGATCAACCGCGCGCGTTGCTGGACGCTTGCCTCAATCGCGCGCCATTCCTGCGCATCGATAACGACGGGCGCAAAGGAAAGCGGCCAAGGCCGTTCAAGATCGCGCTCTGCGCCGTAGACGCGGTGAAACACGCCCGCTTCGCGCACGCGCCGCGCGACAGCGTCCGCGCGCTGCGCAAGTTCCTCCGGTCCGAGCGCGGCGAGCCCATCGATGTACGGCCGCCAATGCGCGCGCAGCACACCGTCAACGCTGACCATCTCGTCATATGCGCCAGATAGCGGCCGATAGCCGCCCACGAGCGCGGAGGCCGCGTCGAACAATTCTGCTTCGCCGCGCGGATCAGGCACGGATCGTCCTCATGGTCAGAGCCGTTCGCCGCCGCATCGCGTCTTCCCCTGCGAACTGGCTTAATTTGGCGCCAAGCGCCGCACAAGCGCGCCGCTTAAGATCGGGGCGGCCAGTGGCCAAATGGCGCGATCTTGTTCTCGATATCGTGCCCAATGTCCGCGCGCCCCAAATAGGGGATTGCCGCGCGCTCGCACCAGTATTGGATCACATCCTCCTCGGTCGCGGCAAAGTCCGGATCGTTCTTCGGCACGGCGCTGCAGCGCCCAAGGCGGATGCCCGTCACGCGCCGCACATTCGCGCTTGAGGTGATGTGAAAGAGCGCCCGGTCGATCCGATAGAGATATTCGCCGACCTCTTCGAGCATCAGCACGTGGCCGCTGAGATCGGGCTCCAGCGGCGTGCCCAGGATATGCTGCAGGATCATGATGTTGAATGCAGCGCTCGGCGCTTCATTCGAAACGCTCTGCTCGATCGTGTCTGGCGCGCGCTCCACGAGGAAGCGCAGCGCGCGGAGCACGCACGCGTCGCCGCCCTCGCGGATCACCTCGACTGGCATCGGTCCGTGCGCGACGTGCGGGAATCCGGCACGATACAGCCCGCCGAGCAGTGCGCCTGCGTCGCTGTACCCGAGATACGTCTTGCGCCGTGCAATCGGGCTCAGCTGGGCGATGGCGCTCTCCGCGATCCGGCAAGCGCCGTAGCCGCCGCGTGCGAACCAGACTGCGTCGAACGCAGGATCGTTGGCGACATCGACGAACGCTTTCAGCCGCGCCGCATCGTCGCCCGCGAAATGGCCGGACGAGAGGTAACATTGCGGGTGGAAGTAAAGCTCCGGCGCGCCTGCGCCATATGCTTTCGCTGCGATCGCCCGGACCGTTTCGGCCATCTCCGGTTCGATGCGCACGCCCGGCGCAACGATGGCGATCTTCATGCTCTTTTCACCTTCGGGGCGCTGGCCCGTTCACTTGTCAGTGACGCGCCCGGTTCATACCCTTCGCCGATGAGTCCCAACAAATCCTATTTTTTCTGCGGCGTTGGCGGCAGCGGCATGCTGCCGCTCGCCCTGATCGTGCGGGCGCGGGGCGCTGAGGTCGCGGGCTCGGATCGCTCGCTCGACCAAGGGCGGCTCGCGCAGAAATTTGCTTATTTGCAGGACCGGGGCGTTGAGCTGTTTCCGCAGGACGGCTCAGGCGTCACGCGCGCCGATCAGATCGTGGTCACCTCCGCCGCCGTCGAAGAAACCGTGCCAGATGTCGTCTCCGCGCGCCGCGTCGGCGCTGCGCTGAAGGGGCGGGCGGAGCTCCTGTCCGAGCTCTTCAACGCTTCGCAGCTGCCGATCGCGATCGGCGGCACGAGCGGCAAGTCGACGACGACGGGCATGATCGGTTGGATGCTCAGCGCCGCTGGCCGCGACCCCACCGTGATGAACGGCGCCGTGATGAAGAACTTCGCGACGCCCGATGCGCCGTTCGCGAGCGCGCTCGTTGGCGCAGGGCCCGCCTTCGTGAGCGAGGTCGATGAAAGCGATGGCTCGATTGCGCGCTACGCGCCGAAGATCGCCGTGCTCAACAACGTCGCGCTCGACCATAAGAGCATGGACGAGCTGCGCAGACTGTTCGGCGATTTCGTCGGCAAAGCCGAGACGGCCGTGATCAATCTCGACAACGGCGAAGCCGCCGCGCTCGGCGCGCTGCTCCCACCTGGCAAAGCGCGCACCTATAGTTTGAGCGACGCGAGCGCCGATCTTCTCGCGCGCAACATCACGCCTGCGCCTGATGGCGTGTCGTTCGATGCCGTGCCGCGCGGCGGGCCGCCAGTGCGCGTGTCGGTGCGCATGCCGGGCGCACACAATGTGTCGAATGCGCTCGCGGCGTTGCTCGCCGCGGAAGCAGCCGGCGTGCCGCTCGCAGAAGGGGCCGCCGCGCTCGCGACATTCGCCGGCGTGAAGCGCCGCCTCGACGTGATCGGCACGGCCGCCGGTGTCACTGTCATTGACGATTTCGCGCACAACCCGGACAAGATCGCCGCGACACTCGCGACGCTGCACACCTTCCCGGGCCGCCTCCTCATCATGTTCCAACCGCACGGCTTTGGCCCGCTCCGGCTTATGCGCAACGAATTCATCGCGTGCTTTGCCGAGAACCTTGCGCCGCAAGACCTGCTCATCCTCCCCGATCCCGCGTATTTCGGCGGCACGGTCGATCGCAGCGTCACGAGCGAAGACATCGCTGCCGGCGTGCGCGCGGGGGGCAGGGACGCGCGCGCGATTGCAGAGCGCGCGGCTTGCGGCGATGCGCTGCTCGCAGAAGCGCGCGCCGGCGACCGCATCATCGTGATGGGCGCGCGCGACGATACGTTGTCGACGTTCGCCGCCGATCTCGTCGCGCGCCTAGCTGCCCGCTAGACCTCAGCGTATTTCGGATCGCGCTTCTGCATGTTGGACATGACGGCTTCGATCTGATTGGGCGAACCGATCAGCGCGCCTTGCTCTTTCGACTCCAGGCGCAGGATCGCGCCTTCATCGCCCGTCGTCGCCGCGAGATCGAACAGGCGCTTGTTGGCGCGCTGCGCATGCGGGTTCTTCGAGGCGATCTCCGCCGCCGTAGCCAGCGCTTCCGAGAGCGGATCGGTGCAGACGCGCGTCGCGAACCCAAGGCGGAACGCTTCCTCGCCGTTGAAGATGCGGCCGGTGTACGTCAGCTCACGCAGCAGATCTTCGCGCACGAGGTGCTTCATCAAAACGAAGCCCGCCATATCCGGCACGAGGCCCCACTTGATCTCCATGATCGCCATGCGCGTATCGGGCGCGACGTAACGCATGTCGGCGCCGAGCGCGAGTTGGAAGCCGCCGCCGAACGCAACGCCGTGCACCGCCGCGATCACCGGCACGGGCACTTCACGCCACACGAGCACGGCCTGCTGCGCGCGATTGGCGCCGCGATCGGTGCGTGCGGGCGGCGCTGCGACTGCGTCGCGCGAGCGCCGGTCACCCGAGGCCATCGCGCCGAAATTGCCCATGTCGAGCCCAGCGCAAAACGCGCGCCCTTCGCCCGAAAGCACGACGGCGCGCACGCCGCTCGCCGTTTTCAGATGTTCGCCCGCTTCGACGAGCGCGCCGAACATCGCGTCATCGAGCGCGTTCATTTTGTCGGCGCGCACGAGGCGCACATCCGCGACGCCATCCTTGAGGTCGATCTTCACGCGGTCATTCATTCTGGCCTCCCGGTCTTTGCGCGGGAGGATCGAACCGCTTCACGCGCGCGTCAAGCTAGCATTCGCTCAAGCGTTTCGATGCGGTCGGCCTCGTTCGGGCGCTTGTCCCAACGGATGCGCGCGATGCGCGGAAACCGCATCGCAAGGCCCGATTTGTGCCGCCCCGAGCGCTGCAGTCCCTCGAACGCGACCTCGAGCACCAAGCCTTCCTCTGCGGTATGCGTGACCTCGCGCACCGGCCCGAACCGCGCGACCGTGTTGTTGCGAACGAACCGGTCGAGCTGGGCGAGTTCTTCATCGGTGAAGCCGAAATACGCTTTACCGACGGGCGTCAGTTCCGGGCCGCTCTCGCCATCGCGCCAAACGCCGAACGTATAGTCCGAGTAGAACGAAGAACGTTTGCCGTGGCCGCGCTGCGCGTACATCAGCACGGCGTCGACGTTCATAGGATCGCGCTTCCACTTGAACCAGTGGCCTTTCGGGCGCCCGACGAGATAGGGGCTCTGGCGCCGCTTCACCATCACGCCTTCGACCGCGCCTGCGTCTTCGCCCGCGCCGTGCGACGCGGGATCGCGCCGCGCCCGCGCCAACTCCTCCCACGTGTCGAACGCAATCATGGGCGAGAGATCGAGCGGCGCTTGTGGGTGCGCGGCGATGAACGCCTCAAGGCGTGCGCGCCTCTCCAGAAACGGCAGCTCGCGTAAATCCTGGCCGCCTTCGGAGATGAGATCGTAGGCGCGGATGAATGCGGGAAATTCCGCGATCAGCTTCGGCGTCACGCTTTTGCGGTTGAGGCGCTGCTGCAGCTCGTTGAAGCTCTGCACGCGCCCGTTGCGCCGGATCAGCAATTCGCCGTCGATCACGCCATCGAACTGCAGTGCGCTCGTGATGTCGGGAAAGCTCGCCGACACATCTTCGCCCGCACGCGAAAACAAACGCGCGGTTATCGAACCATCCGCGTTGCGCCCCGCCGCCGCCTGAACGCGGATGCCGTCCCACTTCCATTCGGCCGCAAATTCCGAGGCCGGCAGCGCAAAGTCCGCCGCTTCATCGAGCGCATGCGCCAGCATCGGCGGGTGAAACCGCACCGCGCCATCGCCACCTGGCCGTGGCCCGCGCCCCTCAATCCACGCGAACAGAACTTCGTACGGCGGCTTCGCCGCGTGCCATGCGTCCTCGATGTCATCGGCCGTCACATCGCCGAGCCGCGCGAGCGCTGTGCGCGCAAGCCGCGCAGATACGCCAATGCGCAACGCGCCTGTGATGAGCTTCAAGAGCGCCCAGCGCCCGTTCTCATCCAACCGGTCGAGCCAGCCACTCACCAGCGCCGGCAGCGCATCCTTCGGCGCCAACTGAAGCTCGGCCACGATATCCGAGAGCGTCAGCGGCGCGTTCGCACGCGGCGCCTCGTCCACCGCCCACATCAGCGCGACCGTTTCTGCAAGGTCGCCCACGAAATCGTACGACAGCGCAAACAGCACAGGATCGGTCCGCGCCGTCGCAAGCTCGCGCACCAGCCCAGCCTTCGCGTGCTTGAACGAAAGCGCGCCTG